>NZ_MBQA01000012.1:0-666 GCF_001709235.1 Pseudoalteromonas sp. BMB | reverse complement strand
ACAGCCTTTTATGTAACAATAGCGCGCAAATAAAAACCAATCGCAGCACACTAGGAAGTAGTACCGCGTATTGGTGGAACGGCTTTAACCAACAACAGTGGACATAAAAAATGCAAACAAGGATTGTGGTGTATGGTACTAACCATCCTGTACATGTCGTCGATTTTGAACTCACGACCTGTATCAATAGCGGCTTTTTACTCAAAGCGAACCTAGAGTCCCAATTTGACCTGGCTGATGAGTTACTCGTCGGCAATATGCTCACGTTTGAAATTGAGTCACCAGATGCAATATCAACGTATTTCACTGGTACTTTGTTTGATATCCAATCTGGTTTTGTGTCTGAGCACACCTGTGGTGCAGAGGTGGTCTTAAAGCCTCGCCTTGAGTTACTTAAGCAAACAGAAAAAAGCCAAATCTTTGTACAAGCCAATGTCCAGTCTGTCCTCAATAAGTTGATACAAAAAGCCGGCTATTCACAAGACCGGATAAAATGGCGAGTCACTAAAGATTTACCCACGCTACCGCAGTGCGTACAAGCGCTAGAAAACGACTACACCTTTTTCACCCGACTCTTAGCAAAGTACGGCTTAATTTATTGGTTTGAATGCCATGATTTTATTGAGTCGATAGTGATTGCCGAGGGGCTGTCTCTTATACACATCT
>NZ_MBQA01000011.1:0-389 GCF_001709235.1 Pseudoalteromonas sp. BMB | reverse complement strand
GTTGTATGAACAACGACCCAGACCAAAGTTACCTGTTAGGCTTTGCCCTTAACGACACCCAACCATCCGTTGTTACTAGCGCCAATAACACCCAAAACGTGCTCTGCTCTCGCGGCCAAAACCTATTGATGTTTGATGACACCCCAAAAACCCCGCATATTGTGTTGCAAACCTTAGCGGGCAACCAGCACTTGGTGTTACATGGTGATAAAAAGCAGCCTTATATTCACTGGCTTGCGCAACTTGGCGCGATGAATATTTTTGCAGCCAAAGACATACAGCTTGGCAGTGTTAAAAGCGCAATTCGACTACTCACCAATAAAACCTTTATTGCCAGCGCCAAACAACAACTGGCACTGGAGAGTAAAAAGTCGGTGATTGCCGATGCA
>NZ_MBQA01000010.1:0-1469 GCF_001709235.1 Pseudoalteromonas sp. BMB | reverse complement strand
GTTTCAATTTATACTCTTGAATAGAGTTTAATGTCCAATTCTAATCTAAGAGTAGAAGTGGTGGGTTGTACTGGACTTGAACCAGTGACCCTCGCCTTGTAAGGGCGATGCTCTCCCAACTGAGCTAACAACCCAAATTGTGTTTCAACGTCTGCCGTTGTGGGGCGGTATTATAGGTTTAGTTTGAAAAGAGTCAACACTTAACTTTAAAAAACTATACTGTGTGATGTTTTTATGCTCAATGCTTTAAGCTCTTCATTATAGAAGAGGTGAGATAGAAGAGGTGAGGGGTCTTATATTTTTGGTCCAAGAATCTCTTAACTAGGGGGAAATAGGTTGCTGAGCTTTGTATGCTATAGCGGGGGATCAAGCTGGATTAGGTACCATGCTGAAAAAGAAAAGAGCCGTAAATCACTCTGGCCTAATTGGATTTAAAACAAAAACGCAGAGGTGCGGTAACTATGCGTTTTAAATTGTGTAATAAATAATCCAATTCAAGGTGTTAGGCTTGCAAAGGGGAGCTGTTTGGTTATATTCTACGCTTCTTGATTTAAAATGAATCAGTTAGAAAAAACTTTCATAAAAGTTGTTGACTTTATTTTTGCTCCTGCATAGAATGCGCCCCGCACTCAGCGATACAGGCTAGCAGTTCAAGTCTGACTATTATGGGGCTATAGCTCAGCTGGGAGAGCGCTTGCATGGCATGCAAGAGGTCGACGGTTCGATCCCGTCTAGCTCCACCAATTTATCGTTAGTGCATATGTCCTAGTACATAATTCAAATGGCAACGCCTCGAGTGCGAAGTTGTTTGATATTGTGTCCCCTTCGTCTAGAGGCCTAGGACACCGCCCTTTCACGGCGGTAACAGGGGTTCGAATCCCCTAGGGGACGCCACTTACTTCAGTAGGTAACTCGGTTGGCAAGAGGATAAACAGCTAAATAAAGTCCTAGTGACACAGAAAAACTTTCTGTTTTTTGATAAGGCCATTCGCCTCGCAGGCTCGGTCTCATCTAACGCAGAAATTGCAAATCAGCGATTTGCAAAACAATTTCTGCGTCCCCTTCGTCTAGAGGCCTAGGACACCGCCCTTTCACGGCGGTAACAGGGGTTCGAATCCCCTAGGGGACGCCACTTACTTCGGTAAGTAACTCGGTTAGCAAGAGAATAAACAGCTAAATAAAGTCCTAGTGACACAGAAAACTTTCTGTTTTTTGATAGGGCCATTCGCCTCGCAGGCTCGGTCTCATCTAACACAGAAATAGCAAATCGATGATTTGCAAAACAATTTCTGCGTCCCCTTCGTCTAGAGGCCTAGGACACCGCCCTTTCACGGCGGTAACAGGGGTTCGAATCCCCTAGGGGACGCCACTTACTTTGGTAAGTAACTCGGTTAGCAAGAGAATAAACAGCTAAATAAAGTCCTAGTGACACATCTGTGTCCCCTTCGTCTAGAGGCCTAGGACACCGC
>NZ_MBQA01000009.1:0-851 GCF_001709235.1 Pseudoalteromonas sp. BMB | reverse complement strand
TACCTGTGCCAACAACGCATCAAACCCTTGCTCACCATCCACCTGATTCCGTAGCGCCAAGGTGTTCACAAACATCCCTATCAGCCCTTCCGTTTCACCATAGTGACGGTTCGCTATCGGACTACCCAAACAGATATCATGTTGCCCCGTGTAACGATAAAGTAGTCCATTAAATGCCGCCAACAACGTCATAAATAAAGTACTGCCTTGCTGCTCCGATAACCGCTTTAACTGTGCCGATAACCCACTATCTAGAGTAAAAAGGTGTCTAGCACCTGCTGTACTTGTCACCCCTCCTCGTGGATAGTCTGTCACCAAATCTAAAGTCTCAGCGACACCCGACAACTTCTCTCGCCAGTACCCCAACTGTTGCTCCAGTATGCCTCCCTCACCAAGGTACTTTCTTTGCCACACACTATAGTCAACATATTGGATCGGTAGAGGCTCTAAGTTCACTTCCTTCCCTACCCGCAAGCGCTCCATTATCTGACTAAACTCTTTTATCATTACTCCCAATGACCAACCGTCACTGATGATATGGTGCATGTTCAACATCAGAATATGCAGCTCAGCACTGAGCTTAATAACCTGCCCTCGTATCAAAGGCCCTGTCGATAAATCAAACGCCGTATTGGCCTCTTGCTGACAAATTCTCCGTGCTTGAGCATGACGCTCCGCTTCCTCTGCCTCGTGACTCAGGTCTATTTGAGTTAATCTAAATGCTTGCTCCCTCAACGGGAATCCAGTGACTGCGGTACCATCCTCTGTCACTCTCGGAACCGCCACTATTTTGGGTATCTCTTGCTGCGCCGCACTACTAATTAACGCTGCCAATCCCGCCACCGTTGGCC
>NZ_MBQA01000008.1:0-453 GCF_001709235.1 Pseudoalteromonas sp. BMB | reverse complement strand
GTGCTTGTTTTAATGCGATAGGTAGCGCATTTTCAGCATCTTCTAAAATATCTGGAACGACTTGTGTTAACACTGCATCGCCTTGATTAATGACAATACCAAACTCTAATAGCAATCCACGTATTTGATTTGAAAGCTGGGTCTTTTGTTTATCTACTAAGGTTCTCGCTTGGCTCAATGATTGCAATGTTTGCTCTTCAACCGTCATGATCTTTAACAAATTTAGGGGGAAGTAACATGACATCATGCCCCAGCGACAGCGCTTTGCGAGCAATATGCTGGGCGCTACCGCAGGCTTCCATCACGACCTTTGAGCCTTCGGCTTTTGCTAGCAACTCAAACATAGGTTCGCGTTTCATTGGCTTATTAAATTTGAGTTTATTGCCTTTCAGCTGTGCCACCTGGAAAATGTTTTTTGCCAAGTCGATAGCAATTAAATTAGACTGTGTCATG
>NZ_MBQA01000007.1:0-374 GCF_001709235.1 Pseudoalteromonas sp. BMB | reverse complement strand
AGCAATGTAACGGGTTTTTTGTATTTGGGGTTCAGTACATCGCGAGATAAACTCGCTTATATGGACTCCTCCAATTGTACAAGCCACTTTTAGCATTATTAGTGTGATTGCGTGCTTATATCCGGGCTCTTGATGAGGTGCTACCTCGGCCTCTTTGATGTATTCGCGCCCTTGTGCCTTCTCTCCCACGCGGTATTTGTATACACCTGCGGTTTAACAGGCTCTCAAGGGTGGGTCTCACCGCTTAATGCTCTATCTTGGCTTGTTCAATACTGGGGGTAATCTCAGTATGCTTTCTGCTTTTACGTTCTATTTATCTTGATTTGTTCTTCTGTTACTCAGTGCTACGCCGCTAAGATTTTTGGCTCGTATGT
>NZ_MBQA01000006.1:0-7928 GCF_001709235.1 Pseudoalteromonas sp. BMB | reverse complement strand
ATTTAAAGTTCGATCCCGCCCTGCGTCTTGCCACCGTCAACACTTACACATTTTACATTGCCTTGATAGTTTTCTTGGTCGTATAAATACCATTTACCTGTAGAGCTTCCGATGGCAAAAAGTAACTCAACTTTAGTAAACGCGGTAATGGATGGCGTGTCTTTAGTGAGTACTAGAGCTTTTGACTCGCTGTGGCCACCGTATTCTCGCAGCACAAGGTAGGGGGTTGAGGTTGGACGAACAATATCGCCCCGCTGTACTCTCAAGGCTCGAACTTTGTCTTTGTCATGTGAGGACAAGTTCGCAAAGCAACCTTGGTTATTTACCCCCTCGTTGGCGTTGTAGTAGCTCAATGTCTGAGAAGGTGCTCCTACGAAAGTACTGCCTGCGGCTGTTGAGGTTTCACATTGCCCTCGGGTTACTATCATAGAACCAAAGTGACCAAGAAATGTCGTATCCCCAGAAACAGAATTAGTACTAAAGTGGATGACGACTCCAGGGCCCCCGCCTGAATGTTCCTCTTTGCCCTGAAAGTTTGGTTTTGTAAAGTAATAGACTTGGGGGTCATCTTTTTTGGTTTTACCAATGCCATACGTTGCACTTTCATTGTTAACATTTTCAATATTATCGCTCATTGAAGTAACTCCATTAATATTACAGGTTTATTAAACTAACTATTTGACTTTGATGTATTTTATTTTTTTATATTGTACTGAGTGAAGTTGTTTTTCAAGTGTTGGTTAACAAATAATTAAATATTCCAACAGGTATGTTTTTATTTGGTGTGATTATTGCAATTTTTTGTTACTTTCTGTCTGTAAATTGAGCGTTAGAATGGGGCGTTGCCGCTATAAAAAAGTTGGGCTAGCTTAGTGCTTTAAGATAATTCTGGTTTCTGCTGAACTAAAAATAATTGGTATTTATTATCAATGTGGGTACAGGTGTTTTACTTTGGGCTGAAATTGTAAGTGAGGACATGAATTTATCCTGAAATCTTGTTTTGACAGCGCTTTTTTCTGTCAAACTCAGTCCTAGAAAGCTAGACTCTAAGAATATCTTACTATCTGTGTTGCTATGTTAAATACGTTTTTTGTAACCGATCCCGCACCAGAGTTGCTACTCAACGGAACTTATGATGCTACGCTTGTGGCGTTATCTGTA
This sequence comes from Pseudoalteromonas sp. BMB, assembly GCF_001709235.1. Taxonomy (NCBI): domain Bacteria; kingdom Pseudomonadati; phylum Pseudomonadota; class Gammaproteobacteria; order Alteromonadales; family Pseudoalteromonadaceae; genus Pseudoalteromonas; species Pseudoalteromonas sp. BMB. The sequence continues at coordinate 6,767 of NZ_MBQA01000006.1, read as the reverse complement.
CTGGTGGCTGTTATTGCCTCATTTTTTACGCTTATCCAGATCGACTTTGCTGAGCAAAATCAAAATAGTCGTATAAATCGACTCGCAAAATTTGGCGGTGCTGTGGCCATGGCTGGTGGCATTTGGAGTATGCACTTCATTGGCATGTTAGCGTTTTCACTCTGTGTAGAAGTGGATTATGATCCTTGGCTTACTGCGGCGTCTATCTTCCCCGCTTTCTTAGGCTGTTGGGTTTCGTTTGATTTGATAACTCGACCAAATGCCACACTTGCAGTTAAGGGGCTTGCTGCTGTCATTTTGGGGGCCGGTATTGGCACCATGCACTATAGCGGTATGGAAGCCATGCAGCTTGGCCCTATGTTGGGCTATGATCCTACACTTTTTGGCTTATCAATTATCGTTGCAGTGTCACTCGCTTTCATTGCAATTCAAACGAGAAGTAAGCTGCGCGATTATGTCAGCGACAACAATATTAGTATCGTGAGGTGTTTAGGTGCTTTGGCGCTTGGGGCGTCGGTGTCGGGAATGCATTACACGGGCATGCAGGCGGCAAAATTTGTATCTGACTCACCAATAATTAGCCAAGAAATGCAAGATCAGCACACACAGTCACTCGCATTGTTTATTGCAGCTGTCAGTATGATCATTAGTGCTTTATCTGCGCTTATTCATACCGCGAGCAAGTACCGTTCGGTGGCTGCAGACAAAGCCGCTAATGAATCTAGGCTTGCGGCGATCCTAGAAACAGCCGTTGACGGGATCATCACTATCAATAGTGACGGTATTATTAAGAGCTGTAACCCGTTAGTTGAACGAATTTTAGGATGGTCTGAGCGAGAAACGCTTGGTCGCAATGTTGCGGTGTTTTTACCTAAAGAAGCGCAAACGAAAGTATCATTCAACAGCGCTTACCTTGAACAATTTAAAGGGACTGGCCGTGACATCAAGGCGCTACACAAGCAAGGGCATTTGGTGCCTATCCGATTGGGAATAGGAGAGGTTGAGCTAAAAGACCAAAGTGCGTTTTATGTGGGCTTTATCACTGACTTAACAGCCCAAAAGCAAATGGAAAAAGCGCTGATTGAGCAGGAAACGCGTTATCGAACACTATTAAATAATATGCCTGGCGTGGCGTTTCGCTGCCGGATTGATAGCGAATGGACAATGTCGTTCGTAAGTCCCATTGTCGAGCAGCTTACAGGCTATCGAGCAGAAGAGTTTATTTCTGGGCAAGTTCATTTTGCCAGCTTGATTATTGAAGACGATAAAAGCTTAACGCACGATGTGGTTGAACAAGCACTACAATGCGGCAAAGCAAGTTACTCGCAGGAATATCGAATATTACACAAGTCAGGCCATACCAAGTGGGTGCTGGATAAAGGTTCATTTGAATACGATCAAGCGGGTAAAGTTGAGGGTATTGCGGGCGTATTACTTGATATTAGCGAGCGCAAGAACATGGAAGACGAACTACGCGCCGCGAAAAGCATCGCTGAAAGCGCAGCGGCTTCCAAGCAAGCGTTTTTAGCGAACATGAGTCATGAAATTCGCACGCCGATGAACGCTATTTTAGGATTTAGTGAAGTACTGAGAGAGTCTGAACTGAAGCCTGATCAAAGTAAGCATGTAAATACGATACTTACCAGTGCAAAGGCGCTGCTGCATTTACTTAATGATATTTTAGACTCCGCTAAGCTGGACCAAGGCAAGCTCGACCTGATTGAAAATGATTTCTGTATTTCTGAGCTACTCGACAACGTGGTATCGACGTTTTGGTATCAAGCAAAGAAAAAGGGCTTGAAACTAGAGCTCACGATGAGTCACAGTTTGCATCAAACTTATCATGGTGCTTCAGACCGGTTACGGCAGGTACTGGTTAATTTATTGGGTAATGCCATTAAGTTTACTGCACAGGGCAGTGTAGAGCTTAGTGTTGAGTCATCCCATGACGATTATGTACTGTTTAAAATTGCAGACACAGGTATAGGGATTGCCAACGATAGACTAGATTCTATTTTCAACCCCTTTGAGCAGGCTGATGAGAGCATGAGTCGCCGCTTTGGTGGCACAGGCCTTGGGACGACCATTAGCCGCCAGCTAGTCGAGTTAATGGGTGGAAAAATATGGGCTCATAGTGAGCTTGGAAAAGGGTCTACTTTCTACTTTACCGTGCCTCTTAAGAAAATCGCGGCATTCACAATAGCGCAAGATGTTCATGTCGAGCTTCCCCCGTTAAATATATTGGTTGCTGATGATATTCAACAAAATACTGAATTGTTGAGCTTATTACTTGAAAAGCAAGGTCATAGTATAGAGGTCGCAGGAGATGGACTTGAGGCCATCGAAAAAGCAAAAGCGCAACAATACGATCTTATTCTAATGGATATTCATATGCCGGGTTGTGATGGACTTGAGGCGACGCGCGCTATCAAAGCATATGAACGAGAAAATAGGCAACAAGAGACACCGGTAATCGCACTCACCGCGAGTGTGTTGGGTGAGGATAGAGCCGCTGCAAAAGCTGCTGGTATGGCCGCATTTGCCTCAAAACCAGTGGTGATAGAAGATTTAACTCGCACCATTGCTGAGACGCTCAATATCAATATTGCTCATACGGCGATTGGAGTAAGACAAACCAGCAACAAACAGCTTATAAATAGAGCTAGAGCAATAAATTTGTGGGGCAGTGAAGCTCGGTTTTTAAAAGAGTTAGCGCGTTTTTGGGAAGGTAAAAGAGAAGAAGTGATAGCGCTCTTTGCGCATGAAGGTCAGTTTACGAATGATGTACTACAGAGTATTCATACTATCAAAGGCGTTGCTGGAAACTTGGCTTTGGAGACGCTATTTGGTCTGCTCGAGCAAATCGAGCGTAAAAAGGAAATTGACGAGCGCTTGAGAGCCAAAATGGCGCTCATTATTGAAAAACTAGACGACGTGGTTGGGCTAAGTGATGAAGAAGTCGTGACCAACGCGTTGAGTGAAGGCGACGTTTTTTTGTTTAAGCAAAACTTGCCACAAGTAAAAGAGATGATAGATGAGGCACAAGTCGAGGATGATGTGCTCGACGCTTTGCTAGAGAGTGCCCCCCTCACTTACCGAAGCCAGGTAGAGGCGTTGAAACATGCATTGGATGATTTTGAATTTGAACGTGCGGAGGAAATTCTCGCACAATTAATGAGTACTGATGTGTAATGATAAATGAACATAAGCCTCTGATCCTAGCCGTTGACGATGAAGCGACAAATTTGCAAATTCTAAAGCAAACGCTGGGCAATCAATATCGTATGAAGTTTGCAAAGTCAGGAAAATTGGCGTTGGAGTTAGTTGATAAGGAACTACCTAACTTAATTTTACTCGATGTTATGATGCCGGAAATGACAGGCTTTGAAGTCTGCTCTAAATTAAAAGAAGACCCTACTACGGCGAGGATCCCTGTGATTTTTGTGACCGCCTTGAGTGAAGAGTTTGACGAAGCTCGAGGTTTTGAGTTAGGTGGTGTTGATTACATCACAAAGCCTATCAGCCCTGCAATAACTAGAGCCCGAGTGAAGACGCACTTGTCTTTAGTCAGTGCCACTGAGCTTAAAAGTGCATACGTTGAACTGATGCAACGGCTCGGTCAGGCGGCGGAATACAAAGACAATGAAACAGGCCAACATATTGCAAGAATGAGCCGCTACTGCTTTGTGCTTGCTAAAGCTTGTGGTTTACCGGAAGCGTATGCTGAAGATTTGATGCTCGCCGCCCCGATGCACGATATTGGCAAGGTCGGAATTGCCGACAGCATTTTGCTGAAACCCGGACGCTTAGATGCCGAAGAGTATGAGGTGATGAAACAACATGCTGAGCTGGGTGCAAGTATACTCGCGGACTCTGATTCAAAACTCGTCAAGCTTGCATATTTAATGGCAATGGAGCACCACGAGAAATTTGATGGAAGCGGTTATCCAAAAGGATTAAAAGGGGAAGGAATCTCACTTGAAGGACGGATCTGTGCGCTTGCGGACGTGTTTGATGCACTTACTTCAAAGCGCCCATACAAAGAGGCTTGGCCTATTGAAAAAGCATTGGCCTTCATTCATTCTGAAAGTGGTAAGCACTTTGACCCAAAATTAGTTGAATTACTCGATGAAAACCTACCAGAAATCCTAAAGATTAAAGCGCAATATGACTGAGGGGAGTTTATCTTCGCTGGCTAATTGAAGATTAATTCTTCTGAGCATAGAGAGAGTAGTAAGGTATTTTTAGGCGGCTTATATTGTAAAGCATTTGCCATGCGAATAATTCGTATCTATATTGGGTTCTAACCATGGAACTATCAACAAGGATACGATTGTGAATTCAGTTTCAACGATGGCAATAAGTCTTACCGCCATGTTAGCTTCACTGCCTAGCATCGCCAGTTCAACAAATTTTATGGAGCTTGGGTTTGGTCGGTTAGCGTTCGATAACGTCAGTGAGATTGAGCCTAAAGGCTTTGTCATTACAGCAAATATAGAGTTTGGTGGGCTTTACCTAGAAGGTTCTTCTGCTCTTATGGCTGATGACGTCGCGGTTACCGGATTAGTTTATGGTGTAGAAGAAGACGTATTAGCCACTTTAAATTTCGATGTTGACTCTAGAACTTATACCCTATTGGCCGGTAAGCAGTTTGATTTGAATGATCATAGCCTTATTGATATTTATGGCGGTTATTCTAGGCATAGATTGGAGGTAGCTTATTCAGGCTTAGTCAATACGACGTACCATGATGGTTACACCAATAAAGAGCTTATATTATTTCTTGATCAAGGGGAAAATGAGTCAAGTGATCATTATCATTTAGAAGCTGCTTATGATTATACACATGTAGACCTTAATTTTAGGGTGGGTGTTGGCTTTGAGCGGATCCAGGATGATGTAAGTGAGAATAATTTAGTGTATCTGGCTGAGGTTGGATATCGTTTTACCAATAATATTTCCGCAAACGTGAGCTATAGAAATGCTGAGGTCTACAATACTCTCAGTCTGAATTTGAGGTATAGCTTCTGACGACAATGCCTTTGTCATGTCGTTAATCTTATTGTGAACGGCATAACATCCACTTCCAAAGCGCCTAGCTAATTTTCTTCCGCTTGGTTTACGACACTGAGTGAACCCGAACAAGTTAACGCATTGATTAATAGTAACAAACTTTGTTACAAAGATATTTTGTATTTATTTTGGGTTCTAGTTGTATTTATATGTAATTGCCGTAGTATGCGCCACGAATTAAATACGAGAATGATGGAGTGGATCGTGAATTCAATTTTAAAGCAAGTGGCATTAGTATCTGCATTATTTGCATCAACAACCAGCCTAGCAAACTCAACAGACTTCGTTGAACTAGGTTATGGAAAAATCACGCTTGATGGCGTTGATGAATTCAAGCCTGCGGGTATCGCAGTTACGGTAAACAAGGCATTTGAAGGCTTTTATCTTCAAGGTACTTATGCTGCATTAAGTGATGATTTTAAAGGTACTTTAATCGAAAGCGATTATTACGCAAATATAGAAACAACGGTTAAAGTTGAGACAGATTTAAACTATCTTACCCTTTTAGTTGGTCATCAGTTTGATGTAACAGATGCTGGCTTTGTCGATGTATATGGTGGTTATTCTAGATACAAATTAGAAGTGGATTACTCAGGCATCGCAGATATTGCTTATAACGATGGCTACAGTTATCAAGAAAGCTTCTCTGATAAAGAGAGTGACACGAGCGATCATTACCATATTGAAGCGGCCTACGAGCATTCATTCGGAGCTCTGAATGCACGTGTTGGTCTTGGTCTTGAACGTATTCAAGATGATGAAAGCGAAACTAACTTTGTATACTTAGCCAAGCTTAGTTACCAATTTACCGACAGCATCTCGGCTAATGTTAGCTACAGAAATGCAGACGAATATGATAACTTTGGTGTAAACCTAAGATATAGTTTCTGATATCACGGTTACTAGGATCGACAGTCCCTAGGTAAGATGCGGTTTCTTTCAGTAGAAATCGTATCTAAAACAAAATGCATGTTCTAATCCAAACTTTTGCTACTATACCTGCTAACACCAAGCTATTATTTCTCTGACATTCGTGTTCATCTCTTCGAATTTTCCTGCCAAATTAAGCTTTTAGCATCGCACCCAGCATGTAATACCAATTAGTCTTAACACTTGCTCAATTTAAAGGAGTAAATCAGGCGCTAACGGCGTTAAAAGTTTCTTATATAGAGCGGCTAAATAGCAAAATTGTTGCCTTGCCTACATGGGTGTAGGTACCTTGGCGATAGCAGGATGCGGTAGCAGTGTTATCGACAAGATTTTTTCGCCTCAAGATAGATCACTTATTTAAGCGAATTGGCATAATTGTATTGCGTTAATCACATAAATTAATATTAAAAGTGTTTTTATTCTAGAAACACTTAAACGTGCAACAAAACCTTGTTATGCTCCGATCTTTACTATGTAGATAGATAAGGAGATGATCATGAATTCTACAGTTAAGTTAGCTGCTTGCCTTTCAGTAGTTTTGGTAAGCTCAAATTGCTTCGCGCAATCAAAAGATTACGTTGAGATAGGTTATGGGAAAATCTCAATCAAAGAGCTGAGCGAAATAAAACCAACAGGGCTTGCGCTGAGCGCAAAAAAATCCTTCGACCAATTTTACCTACAAGGTACCTATATAACCTGAGATCTGTATAAGAACTAAAGCCGAGTAACCTTTATGCTCGGTTTCTTTGCTTGAAAAGTATAAG
>NZ_MBQA01000005.1:0-353 GCF_001709235.1 Pseudoalteromonas sp. BMB | reverse complement strand
GCATGGAGCAAGATATTGGTGGTAAACAAAGCGCCACGATGCCGAGTGTACCGCAAATTCAAGCCCTCTCTGAGAATGCTCGACTCTCACTTGCCGCCGATGGCATCGCTACCATGGCGAGCAGTACCATTGAGTTGTCTTATACCTATCAAGATGGTAGCCCAATTATGGGCGCACCATATACCATTCGATTTGCAAACGGCACAGCGCTGACTGGTAACTTAGATGACAGCGGTAAAGCAAAAATTGAGAATGCACCACCCGGTCAATACACCGTGCAATATGGTGAGGATAAACGCGATTACCTGCCAGAAGATAATCGCCCTAAAAATCCACTGTATGGAAAAATCACC
>NZ_MBQA01000004.1:0-690 GCF_001709235.1 Pseudoalteromonas sp. BMB | reverse complement strand
ATCGTCGGCAGCGTCAGATGTGTATAAGAGACAGGTGGAGCGGTACATTCGATGAGCTAGGCCGTAAAAAAGCCAAATTAGAACGCGCAAGCAAACGCATAATTGAGCGCCATCAAGCGCAAGATGGCTTAAGTGAAGAGCTGGTCACTCAAGACTTAAAGCAAAAAGAAAAGCTAGATAAAAGTGCAGATAAAATCACCGCGTTCTTAGCTACTCACGAAGAGAAAACAGGCAGTAAAGGTAAGCCGGTTAAAAGTAATATTACCGACCCAGACAGCGCGAAAATGACCACGTCAAAAGGCACAATTCAAGGCTATAACGGGATAGCGATAAACGATGAGAAATATCAAATTATACTACAAGCACAGGCATGGGGCTCGGTGGGCGAGCAACAAACACTGCAGCCAGCCGTTGAGCAATTAAAACGACAACTTGAAAAACTGAACAGTGATAAATTCTCTCACAAACAGGCCATTAAATTTACCGCAGACAGTGGATTTAATAGTGAAGCGAACCTTGAATTCATGGCGCAAAGTGGCTTTGATACTTACATAGCTGATAACCAATTTAGAAAACGCAACCCACTGTTTAAAGAGAGCGAAACCTACGAAACAGAGCAAGAAAAGCGCCGATTAAAACGCAGTAAAGGCAAGCCACGCTTATTTACCTCAGACGACTTCCATTATGATG
>NZ_MBQA01000003.1:0-425 GCF_001709235.1 Pseudoalteromonas sp. BMB | reverse complement strand
GTGTCCACACAGATGATTGTTGATTAGAATTAGAGAACACAAACATTGTTTGGGTCTGTAGCTCAGCTGGTTAGAGCGCACGCCTGATAAGCGTGAGGTCGGTAGTTCAAGTCTACTCAGACCCACCACTTTGCTTTGATGCTGCGTCTTTTTGCGACTCGTTTAGCAAACTAAACGTTCGTCACAAAAATCCTTGCCTTAAAGCAAAGATAGGTAAAAAACAAACAATGTTATCCTAGTAATGTGGGGCTATAGCTCAGCTGGGAGAGCGCCTGCCTTGCACGCAGGAGGTCAGCAGTTCGATCCTGCTTAGCTCCACCACTTTACTACTCCTTCTTATAGATAAACACTCTTACTCAGGTTCAAGTAACTGAGAGTTTTTAACTCTGAGAAGTGATTCTCTTGCTCTTTAAAAATTTGGAAAA
>NZ_MBQA01000002.1:0-22262 GCF_001709235.1 Pseudoalteromonas sp. BMB | reverse complement strand
GGAGATGTGTATAAGAGACAGCACCACAATCCTTGTTTGCATTTTTTATGTCCACTGTTGTTGGTTAAAGCCGTTCCACCAATACGCGGTACTACTTCCTAGTGTGCTGCGATTGGTTTTTATTTGCGCGCTATTGTTACATAAAAGGCAAGCATTTTTAACTCATTTTTTTAATCAGCATTCGAATGCTTATTGGGTATGCTGGAGAGAGGAAAGTAGCGCTGATTGTTAATTCTGATTTTATCTCCTGAAGCAGCTAAGTCGCTTACAAGCACCAAAAGAACTTATCAGCGCATTGTGTCTCCCTCATCACACCCGAAAGTAAATTGCCAATGAGTCATTTCAACGCATGGATGTGTGAAAAGCGGTGACAGGGCCAAGGATGGCCCTTGCATCGCGGTGACGTTCATATTGGCAATTTACTTGAGGAGTCAGTGTGATGTTGGGAGTGCCTTTTCTTTTGCTATCTTTTCTTTGGGCAAGCAAAGAAAAGATAGTCGTAGCCCATGGATGGGCGTCGAAATCCGTCAGGAGGACATATTAGCCTTACCCTCCATGGCTCGTATCAAAGCGCATCCATGCGCTTCTCGTTCATTCTTTTTACACGACGCGATCGAGCGAACCAAGAAAACGTCGCCCCAGCATCACACTTAATCCTCAAACCCTAAGCCGATATATAATACCAATTGCACTAAGTCTCCAATCAATTTTAAGGGTGAAATACCATATTAGCGTCGTTAAAAATTTCTCATTTAGAACAACTAAATAGCAAAATTTTTGCCTTGCCTATATGGATATAGGTACCTTGGCGGTAGCAGGACGCGAGAGCGGAGCTACTAAAGCTATTTCTCCGCTTCAAATTGCTCATTTACCTAATACAATTGGTATCGCAACCGTCTTGTAAGGCACATCCATGATGCCAGACAAGACTTGGCCGACAATAGTTGCTTGCAAGCACCACAAGAATTTATCAGCGCCTTGTGTCTCCCTCATCACACCCGAAAGTAAATTGCCAATGCGTCATTTCAACGCATGGATGCGTGAAAAGCGGTGACAGGGCCAAGGTGGGAGTGCCTTTTCTTTTGCTTACTTGTTCTTTGGGCATCAAAGAAAAGTAAGTCGTAGCCCATGGATGGGCGTCGACACCTCCTGTCAGGAAGACGAGCTGACTTTACACAGTGTCGAGTTAATGTTGAACTTTACCGACAGTGGAGCAATCGTATATTGCTCCACACTAAAATCATTCAGCAAGCCCTAGTCATCTAGTTTTACGGCTCCAGCTATCTTATCTATTTTCACCGAGCCTGAGCCTGATTCGGTAATGGTCAAGGAACCGGCATTTACCACACGAATATTTCCAGCACCGTCTTCTATTTGAACGTGGCCCTTAACTGCTTCGATATCCGTATTGCCCGAACCATCAACGATAGTGACATCGCCTTGGGCGTGACGAACTCGAATATTACCGGATTCATCATCGATTTTAATATTGCGTCCGCCTTCAACAATCAGTGAGCCAGAGCCATCGATGATATCTGCGTTGCCGCTAAAACCGCGAAGGGTTAGATCGCCAGACTCATCTTCTATTTTGATATCCGTGCCGCCAGTCACATCAATATTACCCGAGCCATCCTCCAACTCTAGTGTATCGACTAATCCCTTTATGGTTATGTCGCCAGAACCATCGTCGATAACAAGTTGCTGGACGTTAGTGATATGGATATTGCCACTGCCGTCATCAATTTCAGCACCTTGAATATCTTCTAATGTGATATTGCCAGAGCCATCATCTAGTTTGATAAAACCTTTGATATTTTTGATGGCTATATCCCCCGAACTGTCATCAAGTGTTAGCGCAAGTTGGCTTGGCATGGTGATGGTTAAGTCAATTCTAGGGCTATTATTGCGATACCATTGTACACCCGAGCTTGTATCTGAATCTGCCACCAATATGGCGATGTCACCTGATTTTTCCAATGTAAGTTGGTAGTTCTCTGCTTCTGTGGTTAACACTGAAGCTTCCACTTGGATCGCTTGTTGGTTATCGTATCCAATGATCTGGATATTACCCGAGGTGGTATTTGCATCAAGTTTGCTGATGTCTGCAGCGTTGAGTTGCAAAGATTTATGGAGTGTTTTGGTTGCGGCTGCGCTTGGAGAGATATGTACGACACAGCCAGATAAAAGGCTAAGTGCAGCTAAACTAGTGAGGAGCTTTTTCATCGTTGTTATTTTCCATAGTGGTGATGACATAAGGTTATCATTCAGCAATAGTTATACCAGAATGAAGTTATAAAAAAATCAATAGATTAAGCAGGTCGCGAACCTTAGGGTGGTCAAAATAGCGAAATCAAATAGTGAGCTGAACCAAAAGATTGCAGATATGACTGTCATATGGCTGTAAATCCGACAATGTAGTCTGGCGCTATTGTTTGTTGATTTTTCTGGCAGTGCAATGAAAGGCATAACCAAGACAACCGAACTACACGCTGTCAATCCGAAATCATTCGTTGACAGTCACTGTAAACCAGACGCTGCTGTTTTTTTGGGAGTGGGAAGTGCCGCCAGCGCTGCAACTCTCGGGTGCTCTGCCTGTGTACTGACCCATAAAGGCCTACCTTGGTTATTGATAGATTGTGGCTTTGATACGGTGTCGCGTTATAAAAAGCATTTTTCGTCATTACCCGATGCTGTGTTTATCACCCACCTTCATTATGACCATGTTAGTGGATTGGAGCAGCTTTACTTTCAGGCTGCATTGAGTCAGCACCAAATCACGTTATATGCCCCAGCAGAGCTAATCGTTGGGTTGTGTAATATGCTTGCTTACACCGGACTGAGCGAAGGGACTTGCGGCGTATGGCAGGTTTTTCGTTTATTTCCAATCTCAGAGAGCTTTCTTCATCGTGGGCAACGTATACATAGTTATGCCGTTCGTCATCATGAGCCCAATAGCGCTTTTTCCTTACATCTCCCAGGTAGCCTGTTTTACAGTGGTGATACCAAAGCTATTCCTGAGCTGCTCCATCATCACGTCAGTAACGACGAGGTTATTTTTCATGATTGCGGTCTTGCAAACAATCCCAGTCACTGCTCCCTTAATGAGTTGTTGATGAGCTACCGTGAAGACATCATTAAAAATATTTGGGTCTATCATTACCAGCATCAAGAAGATGTTGTGAAGTTCGAACGCGCAGGACTCAAAGCGGCTATCGCTGAGCAGCCGATTGCGCTCTAAGTTTGCGACTGAGAGGTTAAATAGGCTTTTAATTCTCGAACAAACTCGCTGCCGATCTCATGGTGTATCGCTTTTATTTTTTCGGCGCACTCAATGGTGTTGTTATCAAGTGCTGAATATTCTAACGCCTGTAGATGTTCAGCTAATACCTCAGCTCCCACTGCTTTTGCGGAGGTTTTGAGGTAATGCGCTTCGTCTTTTAAAGCTTGAAAGGCACGAGTTTGGTATGCAGTTTTAATTTTTGCGCAACTAGATTTCGATTGTACTAGAAAGTCGGTGTAAAACTTTTTCGCCGTAGCAAAATCATCACCGATTAAATCGATAAGCACCTGAGGGTTGAGGGTTTTGCTCATTGTGTAAAGTCCATATCTAACCATTTACCTAAGGTGTTTTTAAGCTCTTGTAATCGCACCGGTTTGCTAACATAGTCATTCATGCCACTATCTAAACAAAGCTCTTTATCCCCTTTCATAGCGGCGCCTGTGACGGCAACAATTGGAATCGCACTGCGCTCTTCGCTGGACTCAAATGCGCGAATTAACTTAGTTAATTCATAGCCATCTATCTCTGGCATATGGCAATCCGTCAACAAAAGCTGATATTGCTGGCTTTTATACATCGCCAAGGCTTCTTTACCGTTATTGGCGATATCACAGGAAACTCCAAGTCTAGAAAGCTGTTTGACGATGAGTTTTTGGTTAAAGGGGTTATCCTCGGCAAGGAGTATATGCTGCTTACCACTCGTATCCGATTCATCATCGGTAGGGCTAGATACTTTATCGTCTAGTGAAAGTAGCGCATCTAGTTCACTGAGATCGTTTAATTCACCTAAATCAGTCTCGTCACTTTGCTGACTTGCTTTAAGTTTACTCAGTAATTGACCGATGGCGTATTGAGTCTGTGGTGCAATTGGTTTTGGTTTTTGTGTGGTTAACGCTGTACTGTTCAAGTTAGCAAACGCCTTTTCATCAAGAAATACTAACTCTGGAATAGGTGATCGTATTTGCTCTGCAGAGGCTCCGGCTTGCGTTGTGACAACACGAATAAGTGCGGTATCGTCTGTCTCTTTGATTTCATTGGGTGACTCGATGACTTTGAGCTCATTGCAAAAATGCGTGCAGGCATTGTACAACTGAGTCAGCGCCAACGAACTTTGCCAATGGATATCACTTAACCAATAGAGCGTATTAAATAGAATATTGGGTTGCTGTTGTGTTCTTGGGCGCCAAATAGGAATGGTAATGGTAAAAGTTGAGCCTTCACCGGATTTGCTTTTTAAGACGACCTTGCCGCCCATTAAGTCAATAAGCTTGCCACATATTGCAAGCCCTAACCCCGTACCACCGTATTTTCTCGTGATAGAGCGTTCGGCTTGTGTAAAGGGGGTAAACAGTTTCTTTTGTACTTCTGGTGCAATGCCAATGCCATTGTCTTCTATCTTAAATATCAAGTGAGATAAGGCTACGCCTTCACATGCCCAGTGCACATTGATGGTGACTTTCGCGCCGCCTTCGCGATCTGCAACGCTAAATTTGATGGCATTGCTGACAACGTTAAAGATAATTTGCCGTACTCTATTTTCATCGCCAATCACCTCTAACGGTAGCTTTATGTCCTCATGCACCGTTAATTTTACTGATTTGTCGCGCGCGTGGGCTTCGAAGGTTTTGATGATGTTATTGAGCATTTTAGAAGGGGAGAAAGGATAGCTCTCAAGCTCCATTTTCCCTTGCTCAACTTTGGCTAAGTCTAAAATATCATTTAATATTGAGACTAAATTATTGGCTGAAATAGACGCGGTTTCTAAAAGCTCTTGGTTGTCTTCATCAAGCTCTGATAGCGCCATGAGATCTAAGGAGCCGATAATGCCATTCATGGGGGTTCTGAGTTCATGGCTCATCATGGACAAAAAGTCTGATTTAGTGCGATTGGCCTGCTCAGCTTTAATAATAGCAGCCTCAAGATCGGCGGTGCGCTCTGCGACGCGTTGCTCTAATTCTTGATTGATGTGCTGGAGTTTTTTCTGGGCAATATATACATCGGTTTGATCGATAACAACGCCGTCAATACGTGCTGGCCGACCCTGTTCATCAAGCCCCACAACACCTTTGGCATATACTACTACAATGTCTTTATCGTTGAGCAGGCCGCGATAACGCTGCTCAAAGGTTTCACCTGAGTTTAGCGACGCTTCCAGCGCTTGAGTAACACGTGCTTTATCGTCGGGGTGAAGGCTTGCTTCCCAAAGATGCAAATTGCCAATATCGTCTTCCGAAAGCTTAAAAATTTCATTCGCTTGATGATCCCAATTCCAGATCCATTGATTCGCCACTCGTATTGCTCGCCAAGTGCCTATTTTCCCCGCTTGCATGGCAAGTTCTTTGCTTTCTTCTGCATCATGTAATGCAACTAGCATGTCTTTTTCATGAGTACAGTCAGCTAAAATCCCATAAACACTGTGTGTGCGAATACAATACTTAACTTGTTCTCCCTTGAACTCAAACCAATGAATTGTTCCCCTAACCTCAAGCCGGAACTCAAAATGCAGCATAAGACCTTGTTCAATATGGTGAGCGAGTAGCTCGGCAAATAGTGGCTGATCTTCGTGGTAAATCATGCTTTTTAAGGTGTCCCAGTCTAGTTCTGCCGAGGCTGGGAGGCCTATCAGTGATTTGAATTTAGGAGAGAAATACGCTGTCTTATTAAGGAGATCGTAGCACCAAACTCCTAGGTTTGCGCTGTTGACGGCGTGGCGCAAAATTCGAGTTTGTTCGTCTTCCAAAGGATTTTGACAATAATACGTAGAGAGCTCGGCAATATGGACAAATATTTCGTTGCTGCGAACATCATAAAATGACAGTAAAAATTGTACATTTGGCGACGTGCGCAACGACACTTGTACCAAAGAGCCGTCAGCAATTGTTTTTTGCTGCTCTTCTACGCATAAAGGAAAGATAAATAAGTCTTCAAGGTGCTTATTGATGACGTTATCGACAGGTGCGAACAGTTTTTCCGCAACGGCGGTTGTATGACTGACATACCATTCAGATGTAACAATCAAAATTGGCATACTGTCGTTTAGCGCTGTTAGCATCGTATCCCCCATAATATCCTCATAAAACAATATAGCAGTTCATGATTAACTTGCTGGATTTATAGTCAATCTAGTGATGTTTAGGAAGATGGGTAAAGGTTGTAAATTGTAGATACTGAGGTTATAGAGTTTTGCCTAATGCGTGATGGTGAGGAATATAAATCAAAGTAGAAAGCCATCGCAACCTATGAAGTCGTCGATGGATTGATTAAGAGAGTCTTATTCTTAAAAGAAAAATAGTCAGCAGTGTAAAGCAATATTTTGCTTTCCTCTAACCGTACGAGTACCACATACTCGGTGGTTTACACTGCCTCTACATTGAGTCTTTCTGCGAGTAGCTGGCGCTCAGTATTTAGTCCTCTGTAGTCTCGAAGTCCTGCGAGAAGCGCCCTGATTAATACTGTATCAGGGTTTTCACCTTGTAGTTGAGCCTCCAACAGAGCGATTGTATGGTCTACGATCTCACGCTTTTGTGGTGCAAGCTTTAGCTTTTGGGATTTTTCTTGGAGCTGTAAAAAAGCTTGTTGGACTTTTTGTTCGTGGAGTTGTCGTTTTTTGGCTTCGATCTCTTTTTGGGACGGAAAATCCTGTTCGGTTAACACCGGCAACAGTGTTTGATTTGGTAGCGCTGTACAAATTGAGTCCATGCATGACACCACCCAATTAACCAGCTTTTCAGTGTCGAAATCAATGCCTTCGATCACGGGAAGCGAAAGATAATTAGCAATAATACCATCAAGCGTCATCGCGAGATCGGTTTTCCAAGGCCGGACTTGCTCGCCATAGTTTTCAAGTAAAAAGCCTTCTTGTAGCGTAAGCCACGTCAAGCGAAACTCTTGATAGAACATGATCAAGTTATTTGAAAAGCTCAGTGACTCCTCCTGCAATAAAAGCTGAAACATCGCTTGGTACTGCTTTAAATCTTCGTGCTGGAAGCGGATTTGTTGTTTTAGCTTAGCAATTGGTGTCAATTTATCACTTTCTAATATTGCTCTTATTTTATCTAGCAGATCCGCTGTTTGACGCTCAAAAACGGCTAATAGTAGTTCGTCTTTTGACTTAAAGTGTAGGTAGATAGCACCTTTCGAAATGCCCACTTTATTGGCGATGGTTTGCATGCTAAAGGCACTATCGCCCTCTGCTAAAAGTAACTGCTCCGCGCATGCCAGTATTAATTTCCGCTTATCAGACATAGCTCCTCCTGTTCACACTGCAGTATACAGTCAATTTGAAAATGACCAATAGGTCAGTTTTAAATTGACTGAATTTGAAATGTGGTCAATTATTATGTTATCTATTCAACGGGAACATCATAATTATGAACAATACATCATCTTTAATACAGCTAGTCAGGCGCACGCGGCCAAGCCGCATACTACTATCAACTCTGGTTTTATTTACGCTTATCTCTAGTGCTTTAGGTTTGTTGGTGCCTTTGCAAACGAAAAAATTGCTGGAAGAACTCGGAGAAAATGGTCATTTTTCAAATGAACAGGTAGTCATATTAATTATGGTGTTAGTGTTTTCCGCTGTGCTAACAGGGCTGATGACTTACATCATGGGTAAAATTGGCAATGAGCAAAAGCTTAAATTACGCGGAGACCTTTTTCAGCACCTCATTCGTTTGCCTGTTTCCTTCTTTGATAATACTAGAGCTGGGGAGCCCGCGAATCGTATCGTAAAAGACACTGAAATTATTGAAAACCTTGTGAGCGAGCAGTCTGTGTCTTGTATATCTGGTGTGGTTTCATTATTTGGCTCTTTTATTATTCTATGGTTTTTAGACTGGCAAATGACACTTGTAATGCTTGGTGCAGTGACGGCTAGTTTTCTGATTATCTTACCGTTTTCCGTGAGGCTAACGGATCTGTCTAAGTCATTACAAGATACTGAAGCCTCTATGCTTGGAAGGTTAACCGAACTGTTTGCCAATATCCGCTTACTAAGAGCACAAGGTGCAGAAAAAATAGAAGCTAAAAAGAATAACAATGAATTGAAGTCACTCTATAAAACTGCAATGTCAGAACATACGCTTTTAGCTACCATGGGCGCATTGGTGAATTTAGTGATCATGGCTTCGATAGTGTTAGTACTAGGATTTGGCGCATCAAGGGTTGCCAACAGTGCGATGACGCTAGGCGCTTTTGTTGCGTTTATCATGTTTTTACTGAACATTGTGTTGCCGATGGGGCAGTTAAGCATGGTGGTAGCCGCGTTTAATAAAGCAAAAGGAGCGGCCGTTCGTATTAATGAGATCTTAGCAACGGCACCAGAAAATGAAAGTGGTCATACAATTAACCTGACTGATAAGTCAATTTATGTTCGCAATTTATCTTTTAGTTATGTTGATGATAAACCGGTATTTAAAAGCTTGAGCTGTGAATTCTTAAGTGGAAAAACGACCGCGATTGTTGGGCCATCAGGAGTTGGTAAGTCTACACTCTTCGCTTTGTTGCAGGGCTTTTATCAGGCGAGGCGTGGTTACATCGAAATTGCTGGGCTTAATGTTGAAGAGCTAGACCGAGCTAATTTGAGAGCGCAAATCGGTTACGTTGCGCAAGAGAGCCCGCTGCTGTGTGGCACCTTATATGAAAACTTGGTATACGGTGCTTATGAAACAATAGATGATGGACAATTACAGCATGCCATCGCCACGGCCGATTTAGCAGAGTTTATAGCGACACTTCCTGATGGGTTGAATACTCGAATTGGTGAGCGTGGCATTACTCTATCTGGCGGACAAAGGCAACGAGTTGCATTGGCGCGAGCACTATTAAAAGACCCTGCATTGCTGCTGTTGGATGAAGCAACGGCAAGCCTTGATTCACAAAGTGAAGCCGCTATTCAAATTGCCCTGAAAAATGCAAAAAAAGGTCGCACTACAATTATCGCTGCGCATCGACTCAGTACGGTTATGGATGCTGATAATATTATCGTCATTAACAAAGGTGAGATTGAATCACAGGGAAACCATCAGTATCTGATGCAACATTCTTCACTTTACCAAAGCCTAGTGAACAAACAGTTCAGCCTTCAAGCTGCAAGCTAATAACTTTGGTTGGGGTCCGTCAGTTGGATAGGTGGAAAGTGAATGAACAGTAATGTCATTGGTAAATGGTTGTATTAATACTTTTTGGTGTTTTTTTAAAATTATATAGCACTAAAAGTTTAGATGTGATAGAAGGTAATCATATTTAACTAAGTGCTATTTTTGTTATTGGTTAAAAAGGATTGGTTTTTAGGGAAGACAAATTAATTTTCGTAGGTTTGTTTATGCCCCATAGAGCATCACACACAAGTTCGCATACCTCTATCCCGCTGATTGTAGCGCTAACAAGCGTGTTGTTATTACTGACTTTACTGAGCTTTCCAAGTAAGAGCAAACAGTCGGTAGAAACCAAAGTAGCAATACATAAGAGCGGCGCGATAAAGCATGAAGTCCGCCCGACAGAATAAGAATGAAAAATTCTTAGCTGCTTGTGGCTAGCTTGAAGTATCTAGCTCACACCAATACTTTACACTTTGTAACAGTTCAGGGTTACTAAATTTTATTTATTTAAAACATATGGTTAGTATCTTTGGCTAACCCCACCATAAAGTTTCCGTAGGCATTCAGCCTATCATCTTGCCTCTATAATTTGCTTATTATTTCTAACTCGGTATAGTTTGACGTCGGCCAGAATAGTAATAATATTGCTCAGTTTATGAGCACGGGACAAATTGGCCTTACTTCTTAGAGGCAGGTATGCAATTAATTCAGTTAAAGTCAGATGACCCACAAGTAGTCGCGGTGTTTTCTGAAATCGATAAGCTTATGAATAGCTTATATCCAATCGCAAGTGCACAGTCTTTATCAATAGAAGAAATTAACCAACCTAACGTGTATGCCGTTGGCTTACAAAATGAAGAGGGCATTGTAGCGTGCGGTGCGATTGTAAAGCAGTTTGATAAAACCCTATACGGTGAAATTAAACGCTTGTACGTAAAACCTAGTTATCGAGGTAAAGGGCTTTCTAAACGTATTATGCAAATTTTGCTTCACTACGCGGGTGAAGCGCAGATCCCACTTATTCGGCTGGAAACCGGCTCTAAGCAAGCCAGTGCGATAAGCCTTTATGAGAGCTTGGGATTTGAGCGATGTGAACGCTTTGGTATGTATCGTGACAACCCGTTAAGTGTCTTTATGGCGTTATCACTGAAATCTTAACCTAGTAAAATAGGGATTGTCGGTATCGGCAGAGATACTGGCAATCTCTGCAAGCACCACAGTGACAGTTTGATTTTCTCGTTCTAAAACTAAACACTCCTGTTTGTCGACTATGGCCGTGTTTTCGCACCTGCCACGCACAACGTCACCACCTTTCATCTCGATAGTAACCGCTAGGCGTTTTAGGCATGCCAGTTCGATATAATCATACTGTTGGCAACTGAGCATAGATACGTCCTTATTGAATAAAGCCACCTGCTTGTACAGGTGGCTTTTGAAGCATGGCTTATGCCTAAAGAGACTTAATTCCCATATTGTAAAGCGTAAAGCCATAAATATCGGCATACTGTTCAATCGTCTTGCTTATCGGTGTGCCTGCGCCGTGCCCTGCATTGGTTTCGATACGAATAAGCGTCGGATTAGCACCTGTGTGTTTGCTTTGTAGCTCAGCTGCAAACTTGTAAGAGTGTGCAGGTACTACGCGGTCGTCATGGTCACCTGTTGTGATCATGGTTGCTGGATAATCTACGCCAGCCTTTACGTTATGTACAGGTGAATAACCTTTCAGATATTCAAACATCTCTTTGTTGTCTTCCGCCGTACCGTAGTCGTAAGCCCAGCCAGCTCCAGCAGTAAACGTGTGGTAACGCAGCATATCAAGTACCCCAACCGCAGGTACAGCCACTTTGAATAGGTCTGGACGTTGTAACATCGTTGCACCTACTAACAAACCACCGTTCGAACCGCCGTTAATTGCAAGTTTTTCACTTGAAGTATAATTTTCAGATACTAAGTATTCGCCTGCAGCAATAAAGTCATCAAAGACGTTTTGTTTTTGCATTTGAGTACCAGCTTTGTGCCATTTTTTACCATACTCACCGCCGCCACGTAAGTTTGCTACCGCATAAACACCACCCAGCTCTAACCAAGCTGCACGTGTAGGGCTAAAGTAAGGCTTAAGACTAACATTAAATCCACCATAACCGTACAGCAGTGTCGGGTTGCTACCATCTAACTTCAACCCTTTTTTATGGGTGATGATCATCGGGACGCGGGTGCCGTCTTTTGAGGTGTAAAAAACTTGCTTAGACACGTAAGCATCTGAATCAAAATCTACTTTATCTGAACTATATAACTCGCTACGCCCTGATTCTGCATCGAAAGCAAAGATAGATCTCGGGGTGTTGTAGTTAGTGAATGAGTAATAAAGTACTTTGTCTTCTTCCTCACCGCTAAAGCCACTCACAGTGCCTACACCTGGAAGCGCAATGTCACGGATCAGTTTACCTGTGAAGTCATATTGTTTTACCAATGAAATTGCATCTTTGATGTAAGTCGCAAATAGGTAACCTGAACCTGTTGAAACCGATAGTACATTGTCGGTTTCTGGGATCACATCTTGCCAGTTTTCTGGTTGTGGCTGTTTCGCATTGACTTTAACGATACGACGGTTCGGCGCATCTAAGTTAGTGCTTAAGAACAATGTGTCGCCTTCACTGTGGATCACGCTGGTATCAGAGTTGGTATGATCTAAAATCGTTACCCAGTCACTATTTGGTTTGCTTAAGTCACGAATAAATAACTTGTTACCTGATGTTGATACCGCAGCAGAGATCACTAAGTATTTTTTATCGTCTGTTACACCACCATAAACATAACGGTGTTTTTGCGCATCAGTAGCACCAAAAATGACCTTGTCTTGATCTTGAGGTGTGCCAATCTTGTGGTAATACACTTTATGTTGGTCAGTTTTTGCAGAAAGTTCACTGCCCTTAGGTTTATCATAGCTTGAGTAATAGAAGCCTTCATTACCAAACCAAGAGATACCACTAAACTTCACGTCGACTAGCGTTTCACCAACCTGCTCTTTAGTCTCGGCGTTTAGCACAATCACTTTACGCCAGTCACTTCCACCTTCTGAAATTTGATAAGCCACCAATGAGGCGTCTTTACTAAAACTTAATCCTGCAAGCGATGTTGTGCCATCTTCACTCATGGTATTTGGGTCTAAAAATACCTCAGCCTCTCTACCTTCTTTTTGGCGGTACAAAACACTTTGGTTTTGCAATCCATCATTTTTGTAGAAATAGGTATAGTTGCCGTGTTTAAAAGGTTGAGAAACACGCTCGTAATCAAGTAGTTCGGTGAGGCGTTTTTCGATGTCTTTACGATATGGTATTTGCGATAAATATGCTTGAGTAGCCTCGTTTTGTGCTTTTACCCACGCTGCGGTTTCTGCGCTTTTGTCGTCTTCTAACCAGCGATATGGATCCGCCACTTGCGTACCAAAGTAGTTGTCTACCACGGTGCCTGTTTTAGTGATTGGATATTTCACAGATTGCGTCAATGCCGCATTATTAGATTGTTCATTTTCGGTATTAACACATCCGACAAGCGCAAGAGCAATGGCTCCAGCTAGTATCTTCTTTATCATTGTGGGGATTCCTATTGGTTCTTATTCGCTACTATCTCGCCGTAGTTTCTTGCATCTTACTCAGTAATAAAACTTTTCGATACGGCATTTTTTGTTAAGCATTTATCAGTGTTGGACATGATTACGCTACTAGAGTTGCTGTGGATTGTAGTGAAGCCGGTGTATTTGTCTACAAATTGTAGACAAATACACGAGTAAGAAGGTTAAATTGAAGTTGATTTGGCGTAATTATTATTGCCTTTGCATAAATATTGTGACTTCAGCCATTACAATACCGAACTTTTCAATATAGGAGCGGTTCATGAGAGTGGTTTGGTCAAAAGACCACATCCAATCATCAAAGTGTACTTCGTAGCTGGTGTCGTCAACGGGTAAGTCCATTCTATACTGCCAATTCATCGCATTGCCGTAGGTTTCACCGGATGCCGAGTTGAGAATATCGTCGGCGCGGCCTGAATACCGGTTGCCTGATGCCTTTGTAATAGTCCAAACTCGTGTTTTGACGCCATCACCGAGCAGATAGTTGAAGGACTCATCTAAAACAAGCTCTGACTGGTTATTGATTGAACCTTTGATATTGACGGTAAACTGTTGCACTAAGTTACCATCTCTGTCTTGGACTATCCCCCATGCTTTTATGTCACCAACAAAAAACTCATAGGGGTCAAATTGCGGTTTAAGTGTCGAGTATTTTTTACCGTCAATGCCCGAACTGCATGCCGACAAAAAAAATAAGGTGAGTACTGCAAGAGTGATGCGCATTGTTTTCTCCTTAGGCTTGAGGCCACTTTGAGTGCTATTGCTTTTGATATTTGAGCCAAATAGCGAAGATGAAATTAACGAAAAAGAACCATATGCTATTTCCGCTTGAGGCCCAGAAGTTCGGCTCGCATGGTTGGTTCGGATGTTTTTTCACCGAGCCAAATGTTGAAAAAACGGGTAGTAAATTCCGAATCTTTCACTTCGCCAATAAGCTTTTTATCTTGGTAAAACTGTGTAGCTCCTTCGGGTGTTCTCACGCCAAAAAGCACGGTCCCTTTAGAGACATTGGGGAAAATCTTTTTCATTTCTGCCAGCCATCGCTCACCTTGACTCGAATTATTAAACCCTTGTTTTTCCATCTCTTTAAGAGATCGTTTTGCTATCTCTTTGCCGTCAAGCGCGCGTAAATAATGTAGTGCCAATACAAAAGGTTGGTCTTGAGAGTACGCGCCTTGTGGCGCATAAAGGCTGGCATCATAAACATCCCAAAACAAATAGGTCATTCGACTTGTTTTGCCGACTTGTTGAGGGTTGTCTATAAATTGATTTACAAGATCACTGATGCTTGCGAAACCCTGAGTGCTGAATAGCAACATCAAAAAGGCAAAGATGGTCCTTTGCATACTAACCTCTTCCTATATAAAAACGATTAGTCTCATATACGAACGAGCTGGAAAGTTTGTTCACTTTGCTGCTGCCTGAAAGGTGCTGTCATCCCCCTTTACAATTTGTTAAGCTGACTAAAACCTACATACAGGAGCCATTATGAGCCTTTCAATTCGCCCAGCAGAAGTAGCTGATGCCGCGACAATACTGCACTTTATTAACGAACTTGCAATTTATGAGAAAGAGCCAGATGCCGTGCTCAATACCGTGGAAGAAATAGAACAGAAATTGTTTGGTAAAGAAGCCAGAGCACACAGCGTTATTTGTGAACTAGATGGTGAAGCAATTGGGTTCGCAGTGTATTTCTTTAATTATTCTACTTGGCTTGGCAAGCACGGACTGTATCTTGAAGACCTATATGTGTCACAAGACAAACGCGGTGTTGGCGCAGGTAAGGGGATCATGAAATACTTGGCAAGACTTGCACTACAAAAGGACTGCGGTCGTTTTGAGTGGGTGGTACTTGACTGGAACAAGCCATCAATCGATTTTTATGAAAGTATCGGTGCTAAAGCACAAAACGAGTGGATTATCTATCGCTTATCAGGGCAAGAGCTCATCGATTTTGCTGAGCAAGTATAGTGAAGTTTATTGGCCTGTTGGCTATACATTATTTGAAGAGAAACTCCGATCTTTAACAATTGAGCCGAGTAAACATACGTAGAATTTGTACCCAATATTTTTGGTGAACATTGTAAGTGTGATTTTTATTAATAGAAACAATAATGTATTTATAGAGTGTTCCCCGTACACACGGGGCTAAACCGATATCGCCCATCGGTTTATACCTAAAAATGGCGTGTTCCCCGTACACACGGGGCTAAACCGGGGTTGATAAATGGCTGATGAACAAATTATCGGTGTTCCCCGTACACACGGGGCTAAACCGCATACGCTCATATGGGCGGTGCGTTTCCTCAAGTGTTCCCCGTACACACGGGGCTAAACCGGAAACTCCCATACTAACTTAAGGGGATTCCCAGTGTTCCCCGTACACACGGGGCTAAACCGTCTACAAAGCCCCCATCGAGGGGCTTTTTTGAGTGTTCCCCGTACACACGGGGCTAAACCGTATGAGCATTGGGAATCTGAGGAGAATTAAAAGTGTTCCCCGTACACACGGGGCTAAACCGCCTTGGTACTCGATACGTGCTAAACACGAGTTGTGTTCCCCGTACACACGGGGCTAAACCGTCAACATCCTGTGTCAATGCAGGCGATACGGAGTGTTCCCCGTACACACGGGGCTAAACCGATGATTGAGCAGCATTATGGAAAATGGATGGAGTGTTCCCCGTACACACGGGGCTAAACCGCTATCAAGCGCAGGCCAGCTAGGCCGTGACGTGTGTTCCCCGTACACACGGGGCTAAACCGCGATAGCCCTGCCAACGAGAGGCAGCTTTAACCGTGTTCCCCGTACACACGGGGCTAAACCGAACAAGTCGCTGACGTGTATAAACACGTGGAAGTGTTCCCCGTACACACGGGGCTAAACCGGTTAAAAGGGAAAGCCGCGAGTTGTTGGTGAGGTGTTCCCCGTACACACGGGGCTAAACCGACGGTCGATGAGCTTAAAGAACTCTATACCGAGTGTTCCCCGTACACACGGGGCTAAACCGAACCCATTAGCTGAGCAATTATTAGCACAAGAGTGTTCCCCGTACACACGGGGCTAAACCGATGGTTATACGCGATTAGCTAATCAGCTATTTGTGTTCCCCGTACACACGGGGCTAAACCGCGGTTTTGTGCTACTGCTTTTGAGATTGGCGCGTGTTCCCCGTACACACGGGGCTAAACCGTGAATAAACCCAACAAAACAAACTTATTGGTTAGTGTTCCCCGTACACACGGGGCTAAACCGTAAACGAAGGTTTTTTTAGCGCCAAATTTGCGGTGTTCCCCGTACACACGGGGCTAAACCGCTAAATCACCTACCGAGAGAGACAACCGTTGGGTGTTCCCCGTACACACGGGGCTAAACCGTTATCGAGATTTTTCAACAGTGGCATAACACTGTGTTCCCCGTACACACGGGGCTAAACCGGCGGTTTCATTGCTGTCTCCGTTAATTGAGTCTGTGTTCCCCGTACACACGGGGCTAAACCGAATACACATCAGGTCAGTTGGCGTGGGTTTTAGTGTTCCCCGTACACACGGGGCTAAACCGCGGGGGGGGATGCGCTATTTGCGATGGAGAAATGTGTTCCCCGTACACACGGGGCTAAACCGTATGGTTCGACGTGGAGTGCGAATACGATTTAGTGTTCCCCGTACACACGGGGCTAAACCGGTAATCGCATGTTAAATAAATCTACTCTGACAGTGTTCCCCGTACACACGGGGCTAAACCGTGGCGCATGGTTCGGCGGTACTGGTTGAGTTTGGTGTTCCCCGTACACACGGGGCTAAACCGAGTATATGGAGCTGGTGGGTTCTGATTTTCACGTGTTCCCCGTACACACGGGGCTAAACCGTTCATTTAGCTTTTTTCGGCGCTCTTCATTAGGTGTTCCCCGTACACACGGGGCTAAACCGATCAGTGATTGTGATTTGAGTAAACCAGTTGAGTGTTCCCCGTACACACGGGGCTAAACCGATGCAGTGCCGGTGCTAATTGAAATGGGATTAGTGTTCCCCGTACACACGAGGCTAAACCGCATGGGTTGTCATTGGCACAAGCTCTGCATTTGTGTTCCCCGTACACACGGGGCTAAACCGGACGTTACTATGTTTGAACCAAACAATTCCCAGTGTTCCCCGTACACACGGGGCTAAACCGAGTACGCGAAATTGGTCGACTCGGTCGCGAAAGTGTTCCCCGTACACACGGGGCTAAACCGGCAGCTTGATTAATCTTCATTGCCTCACCGTTGTGTTCCCCGTACACACGGGGCTAAACCGTAGTGCGCCAGCAACAAGCAAAGCGCAAAACCGTGTTCCCCGTACGGACGGGGCTAAACCGAACATTATCTTCAGTATGAGCACTGGCAAAACGTGTTCCCCGTATGCACGGGGCTAAACCGATGAAATTCGACGCGCTCGTGAAGAATCTAAAGTGTTCCCCGTATGCACGGGGCTAAACCGTATTCTAAAAATCGGATGTTATGGGAGCGCTCGTGTTCCCCGTATGCACGGGGCTAAACCGGCAACCCAATTCAATTAGATGTCTTTCCTGTTGTGTTCCCCGTACGCACGGGACTAAACCGCCAAGCGAGAAGCAGGACAGGAGAAATAATCAGTGTTCCCCGTACGCACTGGGCTAAACCGCCTACTTAAAAGAAGTTCAGTCTGAGCGGGACGTGTTCCCCGTACGCACGGGGCTAAACCGCCTGAGCATCTAATAATAACCGCTGCTTTACCGTGTTCCCCGTACGCACGGGGCTAAACCGTGAAAGGGCACGTGGCCGACCCAAACAATTATGTGTTCCCCGCAGACGCGGGGCTAAACCTGAGTTATTCAGGTCTGAATCATGTGCTGTATTCGTCCGTGAAGCAGCATCCCTCACGCATCCATGCGCTCACCTTAGCAGGCTGCGAAACGGTGATGACTCCAGACTTCCTGTCTTTCGCCCTTCGGGTCAGCAGAGCTGTTCAAAAATATTCCAGATATTTTTGTCGGTCCTACTTCGCCCCCGTACACACGGGGCTAACCAATAGGACATTTTAGTAGGAAAGAGGCGGTGGACAGCTTGGCTGGAAGTGGTGGCAGGGTGAGACTCGAACTCACATCATATATAAACTGCATATAACCGTTACCCATTGGAAACACTGCCGCCATAGTTGATTATTAATCTACCATCAAAAAAATGCTAGCGTGATCTCTCTGTCAGTTTGTCTCAGGTCAATGACTTACTTTGTTTGTTCTGATACATTTATTTTACGAAAATTTTACCAGAGTGTTTTATGCAGGCTAAGGAAGAGCTGTATTTTAGATATATTGAAGCGGTATTGTTTTGGCAGGGAGAAATCCAGACTGGTACTTTCCAGAGCAAATTTAAGCTTTCAAGGCCCAGCGCACGGCGTTATGTCACCGACTTTATTGAGCGTTATCAAATTGCCGCAAGCTACAATGAGTCTGAGAAAGCCTATGTGCTGGCAAGCCCCTTTACACCTAACTATATATCTCAGGATTTTACTGAGTATACTAGTCTCACCGGGGAACAGTACATACACAATCTGAGTTCCTCAACGATTACTTCGCTGGCATTACCACACAGAAAGCTTAATCCCACCATTTTGCGGCCCATATTGAATGCCTGTCGGCGACAAAGCGTGCTAGATATTCGCTATCAGTCTATAAAAGAAGGTGGTGAAACCGAGCGCGTGATCCGCCCTCACACGCTGATTAACTCTGGACTGCGCTATCATCTGAGAGCCTACTGTGAACATGCAGGAGGCTTCAGAGACTTTTCATTATCGCGTATTGTCTCTGCCTCCCCAGAATTTATCAGCAAAGCACAAAAGTACAAAAAAGACGACGAAGCCTGGCAGCAGGAAGTCACTTTAACCATAATCCCCGACCCAAGACTCAGCGAGTACGCCCAGCAAGTTATCGCTCACGACTTTGATATGCACAATTACCAAAAGCAAATTAAAACCAACGCTGCACTGATCAACTACCTGATCAGCATTTTGAGGTTAGATGTTCAGCATCCACACCCGGAAGCACAGCAAATTGTGATGGAACCGGCTTGCTATCGGGAGCTGAGGGCTAGGGGTTTGCTATGGAACATTTGAGTAAACGCACCCGACCGGGTAATTTTTTTACTGGTTGCAATCGCAGGATTGTTGGCATTTTATTCGCGTCGTAAGCTGAGTGTATTGAAAG
This sequence comes from Pseudoalteromonas sp. BMB, assembly GCF_001709235.1. Classification (NCBI taxonomy): domain Bacteria; kingdom Pseudomonadati; phylum Pseudomonadota; class Gammaproteobacteria; order Alteromonadales; family Pseudoalteromonadaceae; genus Pseudoalteromonas; species Pseudoalteromonas sp. BMB. The sequence continues at coordinate 3,027 of NZ_MBQA01000002.1, read as the reverse complement.
CAAGGAAGTAACAGTGTGAGTGATTTTAACAGCGACATTTTTCAGTTTTGGGGTAAGGCCGACGAGCATAAGACTCTACCCGCAGTGTGCCATATGCTGGATGTCGCCTTTGTGGCCCGGGCGATTATTCTCAAGCTGGCAGCTCAGGAGGGGGTTATCTTACTGAAGCCGTTTTTATCTATTGAAGGCGTTGATGAGGATACCGCGATTGCTATGGTGGTGCTGCTTATTGCCCTGCATGATATTGGCAAGATCACACCGGGTTTTCAGTATAAGTTGCAGGATCGGGTAAAGGGTTTATTCGACATTAACACATTCAAGGTGTGTGAAGACGCGGAGACCAAACATGGCAATTCAGGATTTGTTATTTTACATGACTACTTTTGTGGACAGTATGGTGTAGATAAGAGTGTTGCGAGAGTAATATTTTCTGCGGTTGCCAGTCACCATGGTGTATTTGTAGCGAATAAAAAACAATGTGGTTTGTGCGGCAGTGAGCAATGGAGTGAAGTGCAGATCAATGCGATAGAATGGTTAGCCGATTATTTTTCCATTGACCTTTATCTATTTAACCAGCTTGCAGCTCAAACCTTAACGCCAGCCTGGTACTCATATATGGCTGGACTTTGTTCGGTTGCTGATTGGATTGGTTCAGATGAATCACAGTTTAGGTATTGTACAGCCAGTGACTACAATGCTGTGCAAAGAGTAGATATTGCCAATGCGCTTGTGAGCTTTTTAAATATCAAGCATGTTACAGCTTCAAATAACAAGGCAAATTTCGTAGATGTTTTTGGTTTTAAGCCTAATGCTTTGCAATTAAAGGTATTAGAGCTTATCAAGCTTAATGAGCTGCCCTGGCTTTCGATTATTGAAAGCGGTATGGGGAGTGGTAAAACAGAAGCGGCGCAGGTTTTAGCCGATCATTTCATTCGCCACCTGGGCCACTCGGGTTTGTATGTGGCCATGCCATCACAAGCGACAGCAAATCAGTTATTCAAACGGACTTTAAGGTTACTCAAAAAAGATGTGCTTGGGTATCAGAATATGGAAACCCACTTAAAACACAGCAACGCAGATTTTGAGCCGCAATATGAAGCATTAAAGCTAAAAAGTATCGACTATCAGCATCAACAAAATACCACTTCCTCAGTGGTAGCAAATCAATGGTTCACATCAAAAAAGCATGGCTTACTGGCTGGTGCATGTGTAGGGACTATTGACCAGTTGCTAATGGCTGCAATGCGCTATAAGCATAATTTTGTCAGACTATTTGGGCTCTCAAATAAGGTTTTGATACTGGACGAGGTGCATTCATTACAGAGCTTTCAGATAGATTTGCTTAAAAATACGCTGCATTGGATGGCCAAGCTTAATGTCAGAGTCATCATTCTTTCTGCAACCTTGCCCCGAACTATGTTGGTTGAGCTAGTTCAGGCGTATGGGCAAGCATTTGAAACCGAGATTGAAGTAGACGATAAACCCTATCCAAGGATCACCACATACAGCTCAAGTACTCTGGCGAAGTCTCACACAATTATAGAAACTGAGAGTGATAGTAAAAAAGAAGACTTAACCAGCCCTCCCGGGACTTACAAGATAAAGCTGCACTCAACGTCTCCAAAGTTATGTATAAGCAATATGGCAAATGATGTTCTAACGACAGCCAATAACGCAGGTTGTGGTGTGTTTGTTTGTATTTTGAATACCATTGATAAAGTTCAGGAAATGTCCAGGCTCATTGCAAGACACTGCAGCGAAAGTGATGGCCGAGTTGAGTATCTAACTTTCCATGCAAAGTATCCATTAGCCACACGTTTGTCCATTGAAGAGATGATTGAATATCAGGTTGGCAAACATCCTGCGGACCATCGTAGCATCAACCCTAACCGACCAGTGAAGGATAAATGTTTGATCCTAATAGGGAGTCAGGTCCTGGAACAAAGTCTGGATTATGATGCATGCGAGATGTTTACCCAAATTGCACCAATCGATCTGCTCTTGCAAAGAGTCGGCCGTGTTTGGCGTCATCAAATTAATAACACTGCTCGCTCTAAGTTTATCAAAACACCCACGTTAAATATCTACCTGCCATCAATGGATAAAATTCCCGAGGACTATGGAGAATGGTTTGGTCACGGTGAAGTATTTATCTACCCTTCACATCTACTGGCTGTAACAACTCGCTTGCTTTGGGAGAAGAATGAGCAAGTTGGTGGGGGCGGCTTTGCCATTAATATTAATAGCGATATGGATTCATGGATCAATAAAGTCTATGCCGATGTTGACCAACAAATAACCTGGCTTGAGCAGGAATACGACAAAGCATTTGAATTCAGGTTGGACAAGCGGACGCAATATACTTTGGCTAAAGAAATGATATTTGATGCGGATAAGTCGAGCGTCAGGGCTCTATTAAAGTACACGAATAGTGAAATTGAAAACGATGACATTGTCCTCAGCACGCGTTTAACCAGTGTCAGCGTTCAATTGATTTTTCTTGTTGATAACGGAGAAGGAGTGCTTGTTCCGGTCACAGAGTTTCCGTCCTATACACAAAATGTGCAAGCGTTTAACCACGGGGCAAAGGAATATACAGAATCAGAAGCGATTGATTGGCGAGCTGGAGAAAGGCTTAAAAAAGCAGATATTGCTCGCTTAAAGCAGGCACAAATATCACTGAGCCACGCCAAGTGGGTGACGCACTTTAAGGAGCAAGAAGAGTGCTGGCCGTTTAGTTTTGTTGCTAAAGAAATCTGGCGACGTTCACCTACATTGTTTAACTGTATTCCTGTTGTTTTGGGTCAAGACTTATCTTACTCCAATAGTGCACTGGGAGTGCTCAGGTTAGATCCTCGATTGGGGCTTATAGTGGATAGAAAAAAAGTTTAAATGTGGAGTTTCCGGTTTTGTTTAAAGTGGCAGTAACACAGGGCGGGATCGAACTTTAAATTGACGAGTATTAGTGTTTTATGATCTGATTGCGCATCGCAATTTTTTAAGTCGTTACAATGAGCATTATCACAC
>NZ_MBQA01000001.1:0-239182 GCF_001709235.1 Pseudoalteromonas sp. BMB | reverse complement strand
GTGGGTCATGATGGACTCGAACCATCGACCAATGGATTAAAAGTCCACTGCTCTTCCAACTGAGCTAATGACCCGCTCAAAATCGAATTCGCAAGCTTATAAGTGGTGGGTCATGATGGACTCGAACCATCGACCAATGGATTAAAAGTCCACTGCTCTACCAACTGAGCTAATGACCCGCTCAAGCATTAAAAGTGCCATTGATTCATCCTGAAGAGGTGTTCCGGCTCGTCGTCCTGACTCGCGTTCAAAAAGCTGCGAAGCGTTGCTTCGGTCTTTTTTCACCCAGCTGAGCTAATGACCCGCTCAAAATCGAATTCGCAAGCTTATAAGTGGTGGGTCATGATGGACTCGAACCATCGACCAATGGATTAAAAGTCCACTGCTCTACCAACTGAGCTAATGACCCGCTCAAAATCGAATTCATATGCTTGTAAGTGGTGGGTCATGATGGACTCGAACCATCGACCAATGGATTAAAAGTCCACTGCTCTACCAACTGAGCTAATGACCCGCTCAAAATCGAATTCGTAAGCTTGTAAATGGTGGGTCATGATGGACTCGAACCATCGACCAATGGATTAAAAGTCCACTGCTCTACCAACTGAGCTAATGACCCGCTCAAAATCGAATTCGCAAGCTTATAAAGTGGTGGGTCATGATGGACTCGAACCATCGACCAATGGATTAAAAGTCCACTGCTCTACCAACTGAGCTAATGACCCGCTCAAATATGAATTCTAAAGCTTGTAAAGTGGTGGGTCATGATGGACTCGAACCATCGACCAATGGATTAAAAGTCCACTGCTCTACCAACTGAGCTAATGACCCACTTAACGCAGCAGTTTTTTGTTACCAATCGCCTGCTGCGGGCGCTTATAATACTTATTTAAATTTTGAGTGCAACTGAAATAGCTAGTTTTTTTCACTTTTTATGACTAAGCGCCTAATTTTAAGGCACTCAGCTCAAAAAGTGATAATTACATCTTCGCTAAACGCTCTGTTGCCAATTTTGCAGGAGTCGTACTTGGATACTCTTTAATCAATTTATTAAGGAGTGTCTTCGCTTCAGCAGCTTGTCCCTGTTTATGTAAAATAGTACCCAGCTTTAACATCGCTTCTGGACGTTTATTCGATTCAGGGAAATTATCAACAACGGTTGCAAAATGAGACTTAGCTTTACCATCGTCAGATTTTATTAAGAATAGCTGACCTAACCAGTAATGCGCGTTCGGCACATATACTGAGTTTGGATACTGCTGCAAGAAACTTTGAAACTCAGGGATCGCCGCGTCGTAGCGCTTATCCTTCATTATCATGTTTACAGTACGGTCGTACGCTTCATTCTCAGACAGATTACTGCTGAATGCTTGCTCTGGCGTAACATCAGGCGTTACCGCAGCTGCAGTGGATTGTGACTGGTCATAAGCTTGGCTAACGCGATTTTCAATCTCTTGATATAACTCACGTTGACGTTGTAGCACTTTTTCAAGCTTATAGCTCTGCTCTTCTGTCACACCGCGCACTTGGCTTACTTCTTCTTGCAAAAGATTAAGCTGTTGCTGTAACTCAGCCTGTAGCAAATTGCGGGTTCTCATCATACTCTCAAGTTGAGAGACACGTTCTTCTAGTGTTTGATTTGAATTTGCAGCTTCTGAAACAGGAGCGGGAGCAGCCCAAACTTGGGCGCTCCCGCTCATGAGTAAGAATGCTGCCAAAATAGTATTCGGCTTCATAATAACTCTTTCTTAGTACACTAATACCGCGCGACGGTTCTTAGCGAACGCTTCTTCTGTACGTGACTTAATCATTGGTTTTTCTTCACCATAGCTCACTACAGAGATTTGGCTGTCAGAAACACCAAGGCTTTGAAGGTATTTAGCCACTGATTTACCACGGCTCTCACCTAGTGCGATGTTGTACTCTGGCGTACCACGCTCATCAGCGTGACCTTCAACAAGTACTTTCACGCTTGGGTTTTTCACTAGGAAATCAGCGTGCGCTTGAAGTAGTTCAGCATATTTGCTCTGAATAGTAGATTTATCAAAATCGAAGTAAACGATCTGTTCTTGACGTAGGGCTTCATATTTCTCACGTAGTTTTTCTTCAGCAGATTTCTCGCGAGACATAGTGTTTACATCAACAGTGTTGTCTTGTGTGGTTGCCGCTTGGTTGCTTTCGCTAGCCGCGCCCTCATCAACACTTGAAGATGAGCTACATGCTGCAAGTGTCATCACTGGCAACGCGACCATTAAGGCTTTTAGAGTTTTGTTAAGTTGCATCGAGTATATTCCTATATCTTTATAAATCTAACCAGCAAAATTACTGTAAAAACGGCGACCAGGCTGGTGCCTTAACTTGACCGTCCAAGACAGGTAACCTTGCCTTGAAACGACCATCCATAGACACCAATGCCAATACCTGCTTATTATTGTGCAAGGTGCTGTATATTATCATCGAACCATTTGGTGCAATACTCGGAGACTCATCTAGTCTCGTACGAGTTAGCACTTGAAACAGCCCGGAATCTAATTCTTTTTTCGCAATGTGGTAACGGCCCAGCGTACGGTTAACCATAATCAGACGTTTACCATCTGGCGTGATCGAACCTGCTAAGTTCATGTCGCCGTCGAACGTAACTCGCTTAGACCTACCAGTTTTTAAATTTAACTTATAAATCTGAGCATTACCACCCCTTTCAGATGTATACACAATTTCTTGACCGTTTGGATGCCAAGAAGGCTCAGTATCTATACTACGATGACGAGTTAAGCGTGTTTCTTGACGAGTTTTCAGGTCAATTAGATATACTTCTGTCGCTCCACCTGCATCCTTAGAGAGTACAGCTAGTAATTTAGTTCCATCAGGAGAAAACTGTGGTGCGCCATTAATACCTGGGTGACTCGTGACAAGTTCGCGTTTTCCAGTGTAAATATCTTGAATGTAGATTTGCGATTGGCGATTTTCAAAAGTCACGTACGCAAGTTTGTTTGCATCTGGCGACCATGCAGGAGACATTAACGGCTCTTTGGAGCGCAATAACACCTGCTCGTTGTAACCGTCATAATCGGCAACAACCAATTGGTATGGCTTATCTTGGCCGTCACGTACGATGACGTAGGCAATCTTAGTTCTAAATGCGCCTCTTTCACCCGTTAAGGCTTCATATACTACATCGCTGATTTGGTGCGCATAGTTTCTAAAGCCAGTACTGCTGACAATACTTTGGCGTCCTTCAAGCACATGGTCTTCGCTTTGCATTAAGCGACCATTTGACATTATGCGAGTTTCACCACCGGTCAGCTGTGCTCTGATCACGTCAATCAGTTCATACTTTACCAAGTAACGTCCAGCAGATTGCTGGGTCACGGTGCCTACAACTACCGCTTCAACCCCTGCATCGACCCATGCAGCGTAGTCGATTTCCGAGTCAGTGGTTGGTAATTGAGGCATATCAGCCTCAGCAACAGGCTTAAATTTACCGCTGCGCATCAAGTCTGCAGAAATAACGTCACTTAAACTCGACGGCATTTCACCAGTGCCATTATATTTAAATGGTACAATTGCGATGGGTCTGGCACTGTCTACCCCTTCTGTTATCACAATTTCAAGTGCGGCTTGCGCAAACTGTGATACACCCAGAGTAAAAACCAGCAATAAGGTTGTGAACTTCTTTAGCATGTTCGTCCTTTAAAAATTTGGTTTAATTGTTAAATTGATATTCTTAAGCTGCTCAAACACGTCTTTATCTTTAGAAACAGGTAAAGTATCGGCCATTTTCACAGCACGTATAGCAGCTTCACAAACTAGCTTGTCGCCGCCCAATGACTCTACATGCGTCACAAGGCCGTTAAAGGCTAGACGAATGTTTACTCGGCATTGTTTACCTTTCATTGTTTCATCAATAAGCAAGTTGGCTTGAATGCGTTGCATGATAAGTGCTTTAAACTTATCCACTTCACTCAATACTTGCTGTTGACGGATCTTCGCTCTTGCTGCCTGCTCTTTCGCAAGCTGGTCACGCAGCATTTGTTCTTCAAGTGCCTTTTGACGTTCACGCTCTGCTTCTTCCGCTTTTCGTTTTTCCTCAGCCTCGCGACGTTTCCTCGCCTCTTCGGCCTTTCTTAAGCGATCTTCCTCAGCTTGGCGCTGGGCTGCAGCCTTTTTAGCAGCTTCTTCCGCAGCGGCTTTTTCAGCTCTCGCTTTATCAGCCTGCTCACGTTGCTTTTTCTCAATTTCGCGAGCGCGTTTGGCTTGCGCCTCTGCTTGGCGAGTCTCTTCCAACTTAGCTTGACGCTCTTGCTCCAGCTTTTTAATGCGCCGCGCTTCGGCTTCACGGTCTTTTCTAGCTTGCTGCGCACGCTGTTCAAGATCGCGAATACGGCGATCTTCAGCAGCTTGCTTTTCTTCTTCACGCTTTTTTAAATCAGCAATCTTTTTCTCAACTGCTTGCTGATCAACCGACACCGCAGAAACCGCCCTTTCAGGCTTTTGATCTTTTTGCTGTGGATTTAAGGTGACTTCCATCACAGTAGGTGTATCAACTTGAAAATTTGCCGTAGCAAATAGCAGACCGCCAATTGCGCCATGAAGCAATACTGACTTAACTACGCTGCTAGATAATGAACTCATTACTCATCCTCAAATGATTTAGTCATTAGGCCAACAGAAGGAACACCCGCTTTTTTCAAGAAGTCCATTAAATAAAGTACTTCTTGATACGACACTCTGCCTGAACCTTTAATCATTACAGGGGTATCTGGATTTTGTTCTAACTTAAGTTTAATCACCGCAGCTACTTCTACTGCATCCATTGGTGCTTCAGGGTCCGTACCAACAGTCACAAAATAGCGACCTTCAGCATCAATGGTGGCAATAATCGGTGGCGAGTCTTTGGTTTCAACCAATTCAGACTCTTCCATCTGAGGTAAGTCTACTTTTACGCCGTGCTGGATAAGTGGAGCCGTTGCCATAAAAATGATTAACAGCACCAACATAACATCAATATAAGGAACGACGTTGATCTCCGCAACGGGACGACGTCTCTTACGCTGATACATTTTGTTTTGCCTCTACTTGTGTTGCAGCCTGACGATAAAGAATATTAGCGAACTCTTCCATAAAGTTAATGTACTGAGTTTCTAGCTTTTCTACATTTTTGGCAAATCGGTTATACGCCATAACCGCTGGAATTGCGGCAAACAGACCCATGGCTGTTGCTATCAACGCCTCAGCAATACCTGGTGCAACCATTTGCAGTGTCGCTTGTTTCACTTCGCCGAGCGCGATGAAAGCATTCATGATCCCCCAAACGGTACCAAATAGACCGATGTAAGGACTGATAGAGCCAACTGTTGCTAAAAAAGAAAGGCTTGATTCTAACTTTTCAATTTCACGAGAAAGCGCGACACGCATTGAACGGTGAGTACCCTCAACAACAATTGAAGGAGATTGGATATTGCCTTTTTTATGCTTTGCAAACTCTTTAAAGCCGGATACAAATAGCGCTTCTAGTCCTGACGCGCTACCAGTCCTTGCAGCTATTTCATTATAGAGTTTGCTAAGATCCATACCGGACCAAAATTTTTGCTCGAAATTCTTTGATTGGCTTTGGGCTTGAGAAATGACAGTTTTACGTTGAAAAATAATTGCCCAAGAAGCAATAGACAATCCCACCAGGGTCAACATAACAAGTTGCACCAAAAAGCTGGCTTTTAAAATTAGATCGACAAAATTTAGTCCCGATTCCACGTTATTATACTCCCAAAAGTGTTTCGGCAATGGTAGCCATTTATATTCTTGCGCTCTACCGAGCAATATCTAGAGATAGACTAGATTTACTACCAAAAGGTTCAGCTAGTTTAACCACACTATAAATACCTTACAATCTCAATACTGCGAATTCATTGTATTTGACGATAAATAGAGCTAAACAGTGTAACTCCCTTTGCTTTACCCAAACTTAAGCAAATTCGACAATCTCCATCACAGTCTCTAAATATGACCCAAAACTGCATAAAATAGGAGTTTTATGCACAAATAGAGAATAAAACTTCAAAAAACAGATTGGTCTTACCAATTAACAACAGATTATCTAATATTTACATTTTGCGCATTTAACATACAAAACCATATTTTACATAAACTTACATAAATACATCACCACATTTAAGCTCACTTTTTAACCTCAATAAAAATTTTGATATTAGTTTTTTTTATCTGAAAAAAGAATTTTTCTAGTTTGATGAAACACCAAAACCTCTTTAATATACACCCTGTACTGAGCGAGCAGCTGAAGTTTCAGCAAAGCACAGTTACTTGCAATAGGATTCTGATTTTTCGTATTGCTTAGATGACGCATTTTGTGGATAAAACCCAAAGTAACTCATCTTGTTCCCTGGATTACTTCCTTCAACTTGTTGTTTTGCCCGCATTATTTGCGGGCTTTTTTTTGCCTGAAATTTAGTGCGAGCTCCTTATTACGCTCCACATTTTCTTTAACACTCGGTCATTTTCCGGTTTTTATTTAGCGCTTGGTTTAAAGGACGAGACAATCTACAAATAGTTTAAGCAACGTATAGCCCACACAGGTCGAGATAAATTTACCTGAGGTTTAGATAAGAAAGGTTCTCACTCCTTGTTGTTAAGGGGCAACTTAATTTACCTCCTTGTCTAGCCAGAAAGTTTTAGGGGGAAACTAGGCGAATTTACGCACCAATAGCTGGCTATTGGAAGTGAATTCAACGCAGTTAGCGCTAAAACTGGCTGCTAGAAAAGCATTAATTATCCGAAGCTCAGGTAAATTACTTCAGCAGTGATGGATCTTGCCTGAATTTAGCTGACACAAAATAATGGATTTGTGCAAACGCGATTAGCAATAAGTGAGTGTAGAAATGAAATAGCCGAGTGAATACTCGGCTATTATGAAGAATAAAGGTGTTTATTACCCAACTTAGATCATTCTGGCTTGCTTAGCTCAAAATGCATATAGGCTTTGTCAGAGACAATACGTCCTCTTGGCGTGCGTTGAATAAAGCCTTGTTGGATCAAAAATGGTTCTATCACATCTTCGATGGTTTCTTTTTCTTCTCCAATTGCCGCAGCAAGGTTATCCAGACCAACCGGGCCACCAGTAAACTTTTCTATGATTGCTAGCAGATATTTGCGGTCCATATAATCGAAGCCACATTTATCAACATCGACCATATCCAGCGCTAAGTGCGCAATCTCTTCAGTGATAGAGCCATCGCCCTTCACTTCAGCAAAGTCTCTTACCCTGCGTAGTAAACGATTTGCTATTCGTGGTGTACCGCGCGCTCGACGCGCCACTTCAGTTGCGCCCGACTCGCTGATCTCTAGGTTTAAATGATACGCTGAGCGAGTCACAATCGAAGACAAGTCCGCAACCGAGTAAAACTCCAAACGCTGCACAATCCCAAAACGGTCTCTTAAAGGTGAGGTTAATGAGCCAGCACGTGTCGTTGCGCCAACCAAAGTAAAAGGTGGTAAATCCAGTTTAATCGAGCGTGCAGCTGGGCCTTCACCAATCATGATGTCTAATTGGTAGTCTTCCATAGCAGGATAGAGAATTTCTTCCACCTGAGGGCTTAAACGATGGATCTCATCAATAAATAACACATCCCCTTCTTCAAGGTTAGTGAGTAATGCGGCTAAATCCCCTGCTTTTTCAAGCACAGGTCCTGAGGTAGTTTTAATATTAACCTCAAGCTCGTTTGCGACAATGTTTGCAAGCGTGGTTTTACCTAAACCTGGCGGACCAAATATCAGCAAGTGATCTAAGGCTTCCTGCCTTGAACGTGCCGCCGCAATAAAAATTTCCATTTGCTTTTTGACATGTGGCTGACCAGTATAATCATTTAGTAATTTAGGTCTAATCGCCCTATCAACTAAATCTTCATTACCTTGGATCTCAGGTTCAATTAATCTATCTGCTTCAATCATAGTTACATCATCGATTTCAGAGCGTCTTTAATGATACTCTCGGTCGTCATGCCTTCTCTGTTTACGGCTTTTACCGCTTTTTGTGCTTGAACTTGTTTATACCCTAATGCCATTAAGGCTGCAATTGCTTCATCTGCAGGGGTATCACTTACCGTCGGATGCTCTTGCGGCGCAAGTACAGCAGCATCGCTAAACGGTGTGAGTAAGTCATTGCCAAAGTCTTTTAGCTTATCTTTCATTTCAAGCACTAGGCGCTCAGCGGTCTTTTTACCAACTCCTGGGATCTTAACCAAAGTCGTTGCATCGCCATGATTCACGCAGCTAACAAATTGCTCTGCAGACATGCCAGACAAAATTGCAAGTCCGAGCTTTGGACCGACTCCGTTCGCTTTAATTAACGTTCTAAACAATGCACGTGCGATCTTGGTATTAAAACCAAACAATAACTGCGCATCTTCACGTACTACAAAGTGAGTAAATACTGAAACCGGCTCGCCCGCGCTCGGTAATTCATAAAAACAAGTCATAGGCATTTGCACTTCATAACCTACACCTGCAACATCAATTAATATCTCTGGAGGCTGCTTTTCTAACAGTGTTCCGCTTAATTTTCCTATCATGGTTATCTCAACCTTCCTCTTACGGTTTTACGCGCTGCGCCTGCCATTTTTATTAAGTTTTGCCTTGAGTGCGCGTGACAAATCGCCACCGCCAACGCATCTGCAGCATCAGCTTGGGGTGTGCCAGGCAGCTTTAATATGCGCTTTACCATTTCCTGTACTTGGGCTTTGTCTGCACCACCGGTACCCGCAACGGCTTGTTTAACTTGCCTTGCCGAATATTCACTCACAACCACTGACTGCATGGTCGCGGCAACTATAGCCGCACCTCGCGCTTGACCAAGTTTTAAGGCTGAACTTGGATTATGCGCAACGAACACTTGCTCAATCGCAAAGTCGCTCGGCGAAAACTGCTCTATGAGCTGTGTGATCCCTTGATAGATCATTTTTAATCGAGTGGGAAAGTCATGTTCACCAACTTTAATGCAACCGCTCCCCAAATATTGGAACTTTGCACCTTGATGAGCAATCACACCATAGCCTGTAAATCTTGACCCCGGATCAATTCCTAAAATGACAGCCAAACGCATCGTCTCTTGGTTTTTTGGTTATAATGCCAAAATACTGTATAGATTACCAGTTATAAGCTAGTTCACTGATCAAAAAAGGCGACCTAAGTCGCCTCTTTTATATTCGGTTGACGAACTTACTCGCCTTCACCTTGCTCTGCTAACTGCTTTTCTATTGAGATAGCAAGCTCTTTTAGCGCATCTGGGTTTGCAGGGCTTGGCGCATCCGTCATCAAGCACGACGCTTGCGTTGTTTTCGGGAACGCAATAACGTCACGGATGTTGTCAGTGCCACACAGTAGCATCACCAAACGGTCAAGGCCGAATGCCAAACCTGCGTGCGGAGGCGTGCCATACTTCAGAGCATCAAGTAAGAAACCAAACTTCTCTTGCTGTTCAGACTCTTCAATACCTAGGATCCTGAACGCCGCTTGTTGCATTTCGTTGTTGTGAATACGAACCGAACCGCCACCGACTTCGTAGCCGTTAAGTACCATATCGTATGCGTCAGAAAGTGTACCTGCTGGATTTGCTTCAAGGTCTGCAGCACTTACACCCTTAGGCGCAGTAAACGGGTGGTGTACCGCGTGTAAGTTACCTTCGTCGTCTTCTTCGAACATCGGGAAGTCAACAACCCAAAGTGGTGCCCACTTAGTTAGATCAGTGATTTCTAAATCGAGACCAATCTTCAGACGTAGCGCGCCCATGGCTTCGTTTACAGTATTACGCTTGTCTGCGCCGAATAGAATAATGTCACCTGTGTTTGCGCCTGTGCGCTCAAGCAGTGCATTGATCACTTCTTCATTCAAGAACTTAGCGATTGGCGACTGTACGCCTTCGATACCCGCATCACGGTCATTCACTTTCATCCAGGCAAGGCCTTTCGCACCGTAAATACCTACAAACTTAGTGTATTCATCGATTTGCTTACGTGAAAGTTGTGCGCCACCAGGTACTGACAGTACTGCAACACGACCTTTTTCGTCGTTCGCAGGGCCGCTTAGTACTTTAAATTCAACATCTTTTACGATGTCTGCAACGTCGATAAGCTCAAGCGGGTTACGTAGGTCTGGTTTATCTGAACCATATTTGCTCATCGCTTCGCTGTATGGCATCACAGGGAACTCACCCAAATCAACGTCTAGGAAAGACTGCCACATTTCACGGATCATTTTTTCTGTCACGCCACGAACTTGATCTGAGCTCATAAATGACGTTTCGATATCTATCTGAGTGAACTCAGGCTGGCGATCTGCACGTAAGTCTTCATCACGGAAACATTTTACGATTTGATAGTAGCGGTCAAAGCCAGACATCATTAGCAGCTGCTTAAATAGCTGCGGCGACTGCGGTAGCGCATAGAAACTGCCTTTGTGAACACGACTTGGTACTAGATAGTCGCGTGCACCTTCAGGTGTTGCTTTAGTTAGTACTGGCGTTTCAATGTCTAAGAATGCATTTTCATCCAAGAAACGACGCACAAAGCTACTCGCTTTAGCACGCATCTTAATGCGATCGCTCATTTCTAGACGACGTAGGTCTAAATAACGATATTTAAGACGACGCTCTTCAGAGTTTTGCTGATTGAAGTCAAGCGGTAATGGTTCTGAACGGTTGATAATGGTTAAGCCAGTACCTAAAATCTCAACTTCACCCGTTGCCATGTCTTTGTTAACTTGGCTTTCAGGACGCGCACGGACAACACCTTTGATCTGAACACAGAACTCTTGGCGCAACGTATTCGCTTTATCCATTAAGCCTTCCACTTCAGGATCGAATACCACTTGCACAAGCCCTTCTCTATCTCTTAAATCGACAAAGATTAGGCCGCCAAGGTCACGACGTTTATTGATCCAACCACATAGTTCAACTTCCTGATCTACATGGCTCTTATTTAGTTTTCCGCAGTATATAGAGCGCATAAAATTCCTGTCAGTCCAGTTTGCTCTTACGACTAATCACTTCTCACCACACAATATGAATTCACAGTATTGGTAAGCCAGTCGCTAAGACTCATTTTCAATAACCGCCAATTATATAAAAATACGCTGCATTGTCATCCTCAATCTAAGGATCTGATACACTATTCACACATTTAATCGTTGTTTTAATCACTATGTTGTATCTGGGTTGCCCACAATGGAGTAGCGCACACTGGAAAGGTCGAGTATTTTCCAGCCATTGTAGTGCCACAAATATGCTCAAAGAGTATGGCCAAATTTTTAATAGCGTTGAAGGCAATACGACTTTTTATGCCGATCCAAATCCGCAGACCGTATTGAAATGGCTAGAACAAGTGCCCGATGACTTTCGCTTTACGTTTAAAATTCCTAAGCGTTTTAGTCATGAAATGGCACTTAGCCACTGCCAAGATGAATTATTGGCTTGGTGTAAAAACATGGCGCCGCTGTTTCCAAAATTAGGCGTATTAATGCTGCAATTACCTGCGCAGTTTGCGCCTGAACATATAAATAAAATGCGACAATTTCTATCTTGGTTGCCCAAAGCGCTCACTGTTGGTGTTGAAGTACGGCATTGGGATTTTTATCGCAAAGGCGATGCTGAGCGCAGATACAACCAATATTTAATCGAAAATAACTACAACCGCATCGTGATGGATACTCGCGCACTCTTCAGCGAGCCTGCCAGTACCCCTGCGATAGTAGATGCACAGCAAAAGAAGCCGCGATTACCTGTGCATGCAATTGCCACTGGAGATAGCCCTATTCTGCGATTTGTTGGTTGCTCTCAGCTTGAGTCTAATAGAGACTTTTATCAGCCTTGGTTAACTAAACTCAATCAATGGCTCAGCGAAGGTAAATCACCTTATGTGTTTTTCCATACCGCAGACAATTTTGATGCGCCATTTTTAGCAAGACAATTTATCGCTGATTTAGAGATACATCATCAAGTAAGCAATCCATTCCCCGCTGAAAAAGAAGCAAAGCAAGAGGCGCTGTTTTAATGTCCCATCCCTATTTTTTAAACTACTCAGAGCAAGTCCAGACTCAAGTCACTCAATTAATAGAGAGCAAGCGACTCAGTGCTTTTTTCAAAAGCCGCTATCCTGAACCGCATCAAATCAAAAGCGATAAGCTACTTTACGAATATGTGGAAGGATTAAGACAGCAGTACTTAAAAAATACCCCACGGGTATCGCAGGCCAAGTTTAAGAAGCGCAACAATATGGTATTGAATGCGTTAGGAACCCATACGTTCAAAACCACACGACACGGGCAAAAACAAAAAACGTCGCACCAAATACACATCGCAGCACAGTTAAAACACGCTCCCGAGGCGGTGCTACGAGCATTGGTTGTACACGAGCTAGCGCACTTTAAAGAGAAAGACCATAACAAGGCGTTTTACAAGCTTTGTCAGCATATGGAACCCCACTATCATCAACTTGAGCTAGAGTTACGGCTCTTTATGCTGATGTGTGAAACGGAAGGCAACACCAATTACCCTTAACTGAAGGGTAATTGGTGTTTTGAGAAATTAGCGTTTACAGCTTGGTGCAAAACCACCCGTACGCGCTTTGTTAGCGGTTGCTTGGGCAGTTGTCATGTTTGCTTGTAATTGCTTAATTCGATTTTCAGGCGCAGGGTGCGTCGACATAAATTCTGGTGGACGCTGTTCGCTCATTTTCGCCATATTTTGCCAAAGCGCAACCGAGCCTTCAGGATTAAAGCCAGCCTTAGCCATTAGGTCTAAGCCGATAACATCCGCTTCGCTTTCATGAGAACGGCTAAATGGCAGCGCGACACCATACTGCGCGCCAAGACCTAATCCCTGCATAATGGCATTGCGATATTCGATATTATTCATTTCAAGCACCGCCGCACCTGCTTGCAGGCCAAACTGCAACACACTGTTTTGCGATACGCGCTCATTAGCGTGTTCAGCGATAACGTGCCCTACTTCATGGCCCATCACCGCAGCAAGTTGATCTTGGTTTTCTGCAACTTTGAGAATCCCCGTATGAACTCCGATTTTACCGCCGGGTAGCGCAAATGCATTGGCAGAATCATCTTCAAATACCACAACTTCCCACTGCTGGTTTGCGTAGTTTGCAGGGAGTTGTGCTATTAAGGCATTTGCAATACACTTAACATAGCGATTGGTTTTAGCATCAGTATCGACTTTTTGCTCTTGCTTCATTTGTTCAAAGCTTGCAACACCCATTTGGTCCATTTGCTGCTCGGAATAGAGTGCTAACTGAGTGCGTCCGGTAGGCGATGTTTTGCAGCCAGCAAGCGTTGCAGCCACAGCTATCGCGAGAACCAGTTTTTTCATAACTTGTTCCTTTTCTTATTTTATAACTTAAGTTTCTCTAAGTTTACCGCAATTTCGTCACTTAACGAGACTAACTTAGTACAATATAAAAAATTTTTCATGAACTTCTGCTGATCAGGACGCCGTCTTTTCGTTGCTCAATTCTAGTGCACCGAGTTCCATTTCCATATAAAGCGTCTCTGATTGGTGTATTTATTCTGCTTAACATTAACAAGGTAACAATACCAACATATGAAGTCATCAACACTCCCAGCAATACTCTTGCCATTACTGGCTAGTATTGTCGCGATAACGCCTTTGGCTATCGACTTGTATCTCCCCGCGATGCTCGCGATTGCAGACAGCTTGAATAGCCCGCTTGAGCAAGTACAGGTTTCTCTTAGTAGCTATTTAGCAGGTTATGCTGTCGGCATGATGGTGTTTGGCCCCCTTGCAGATAGATTCTCAAGACAGACGTTAGCTATTTGGGGCTTGGTCGGCTTTACCGCCTCATCAATTGGGCTTGCGCTAACGAATGACATCGATATGTTTTGCTTCTTACGGGTCGTTCAAGCATTTTGTGGTGCCGCAGCAACAGTCGTTGTACCAGGCGTGATCCGCTATTATTACAAAGAACACACAGCCAAAGGGATGTCTTATGTTTCGATGATCATGATGATCGCGCCACTAATTGCTCCCTCACTTGGTGCGTTGATCTTGTTGTACTTTGATTGGCACGCCATTTTTTGGTTTTTAGCGGTTTATGCAATACTCGTTATCATCGCATTACAGTTTTTCTGTATTGCAATTCCGACCAAAGCCGATGTACCGCTTAGCTTATCGTTTTTCTTAAAAAGCTATCGTATTGTGTTAACACAAAAGAAGGCCCGCTACGATATTCTTTCTTCGATGCTGGCATCATTCGCATTCTTTTGTTTTTTAACCTCAGTTTCATTTATTTATCTTGAGTATTATGGCGTGTCGGAGCAGCTGTTTGGAGTGTTATTCGCCATGAATGTGATTGCATTGATGCTCGGTAACTTTGCCAACACGCGTTTAGTGCCAAGGCTTGGTTCTAGGAGAATGCTCAATATCGGTCTCGCGATTGGTGTCGTCTGCTCCACGATCTTAGTCATACTCAGTAGCCAATCAGTCTCGGTTTGGGTGCTAGCTTCTGCTATTGCACCTTTGATGATGAGTTTGGGGATCATTGCCAGCAACGCTGATGCACTGATATTACTGAGTTTTGAACATCAAACCGGTACCGCAACCGCGGTGATAGGCACGCTACGATTTGGTAGTGGCGCTTTGGTCGGCCCTTTACTTGCACTCGCGGTTCCTGAGTCACCTTTGCCATTCTCAAGCTTTATGTTCGCTGCCATTGTGCTGACTATCGTCTGCCAATTGTTAAACAGGCGTTTTGAGAAAAGTGTCAACGCTACAGAAATC
Source organism: Pseudoalteromonas sp. BMB (assembly GCF_001709235.1). Lineage (NCBI taxonomy): Bacteria > Pseudomonadati > Pseudomonadota > Gammaproteobacteria > Alteromonadales > Pseudoalteromonadaceae > Pseudoalteromonas > Pseudoalteromonas sp. BMB. The sequence goes on along the minus strand of NZ_MBQA01000001.1, from coordinate 224,367 downwards.
AAAGAATAATACACAAAAAGCCCCGACTTGCGGGGCTTTTCTCTAAAATCGTTATTAGATCATCTTAATTTAGTTCTTTATCTTTCCAGAACTTAGTGCCTTTTACTGTTGCTTGCAGTGCCAAGCCACTTTCAGTAAAGGTGTAAACTGTAACATCGCCATAATAGGCTTCGCCTTCTACCGATGCACCTTTTTTAGCCGCTTTCGCTGCTGCATCTGCATTTCCGCCAAACGTCCAGCCTGAAGTAACAAACTTATTCATTGCTTCAGGAGTATGGAATACCATCACAATACGATAATCTTTTACACCTAGACCAAGGCCTACACCGCCTTCAGCCATATTCATATAAGTGTTACTTCCTACCGTATTATCGTGTACGACACCGTAACCTGTTCCAGCTGCAACAAATAGCAGATTAATATTGGCATTAGAAAAAACAGCATAGCCCGGCGCTGCCGCAATTTGCGAACGCGTATCTGGCTTTTTGCTGTAAAGCTGAGTAAGTACATCGTTTTTCATATCTAGGATGGCACGTTGCTTTTCAACCTTGTCACCATCGCCCATTGAAGCACATGCACTAAGCATGACGGCCAAAAAGCCAGCCATTAAATGTTTAACGTTTACCATAGGTTTTTCCTTTCCTGCATTAATTGAAAATAACACTACCTATCATAGACGCTTAGTTTGAATGCTGGATTAATTTAGAGGTATGTTTCGAGTCTTGCCAAACCAGCGGAAAAGTTACGCTTACCCGTTCCTAAACGGAAGTGGCACTCGCTCTCCAATAGAAATAACTTTGCGGGTAACAATAGCGTGTTCGAGGTCTCTGCAAATTGACGTGACCACTTTTCAGAGTCCCTTACTGAATTAATCTTCAGTAATGACAACACACCTCCACGAGGCTCAACCCAAGTCACTTTTTGCGAGTATAAACTGACAAATTCACGCATCAATTGGACGTTATTTGCGATGATTTTCGCATTATACGCTAAGATAGTTTCACTATGCAGTAGTGCGGTTGTTGCCAATAAGTCATCCACTTTACTGCCACAAATGCTTAAGTAGCTTTTACCGGCCAACAGCGCATCTGCTAGTGCTTTCGAACCGCAAATTGCCCACCCTACTCGGATGCCAGGTAAGCCCATACTTTTGGATAATACGCCTAACGTAATCGACCGTGGATAAGCCGAAAATCGCCCACTTACTGCGCGGTCATCGCCATGGCTCTGTGCTGATACTTCATCACTTAAAATGTAAGCACCACACTGCTCTGCTAGCTGCTGTATTTGTCCAACTTCTTTGTCAGTCAAGCCTGTGCCCGTTGGATTATGAGGGGCATTGACGATAATGAGTTTGGTTTTTGTCGTCACTGCGTTTTTGAGTCTTTCTATATCAACCTGCCAGTTGTCCTCTTCTCGCAATGGCACCATGTTGACGATAGCGCCAAACTGTTTGGGGAGTTTTGCAAGCGATGGGTAACTTGGTGTGCAGACCACCACCTCATCTTGTGGGTCTAGTAATTGCGCCATCGTAGTGAAAATAGCTTCTTGAGCACCGCTAAACGTCACAATTTGATTAAGATCCACACATGCAGTCGTCGGCAGATGATAAGCTTTAATCGCCGCTTTTAGCCTTTCACTGCCCGCAATCGGGTTGTAACCCAGTTCAATATCTGGCATTTTGCCGCCACCAAGCTCAATAAGTTCACCAAGCGTGATGCCTTGAGCACAGGAATCACTCAAGTTGATATCGATGGGAGCAGCCAAGCTTTGACTAAACTTAATGTGATCGGGTAATACTAATTCCATTCTTTAACCTAAAATAATCATGCCAGCACTTTGGCTGGCATGGGTATCAACGACTATTTAAGACGCCATAGCGTAAGTTGGCATCGCTCTAGTTCAACTTTACGTGCGTTTTTGCTTGTGGCGGACATTACTTCATCTTCAGCCAACAGTTCAAAATCTCGTCCGAGTAAAATTTCTAAACCATCACGGCCTGTGACATTCTCACCACTGACCTTATAACCGCCCAACCAGTTTTGCGCTTGGGTGAGCGTTTTGTCCCACTGATAGGCTGAGCTTATCGCAAGGATCCCGCCGGCATTCAAGCGCGATTTAATTTGGTTTAAAAAGGTTTTTGGTGAATATAAGTATTCCACAACACGGTGACATAAGATTAAGTCATACTCGGCGAATTGTGGTTTAAGGTTATGCCCATCCCCTTGGCAAAAATGAATACGCTCACTTAGTTCATTAAATCCCAATTGCAAAGTAGACACTTCGTGGAAGTCCACAATTTCACCTTCAATCTCGGTAGCAAAGCGTACCGGCGTACCTTCTTTCAAGGCCAACGCGTGTTGAATATTGCGCGCAGTAAAATCAATGCCATCTACTTGAGCAAAGTGTTTCGCTAATTCAAAACTTGCACGACCGACCGAGCAACCTAAGTCCAGCGCTTTATTTGTATTACCTTGATAATGCACCATTAGCTGTGAAACAACACTTTGTAATGGGTTGCCAAAATGCATAACAGGCTTACCGTAGTGGCTATGTAGCGCATTGGCGACGTCCGCATCCATTTCGCACAAGTTGACCTTTTGCACTGGCACTTGTGGGCTCTCACTTTCGATGTATCTAAATCCGGCATGTTGGAAGAAGTGGCGTCTAAAGGCATAACGAGAATCTCGCACGGCTTCGTTACCTGTAGAAATCCAAGAACCACCTTTTATCAGATTATGTTTACCGTCAAAAGTGGGTGTCGAGAAATCATCGTATAATGGATGCACTTTAAAGCCGCTATATGCGTCAATCGGACTTTCCGTCCATTGCCAAACATTGCCGATGATGTCGAATAAGCCTTCAGTTTCAAAACGGTTAACCGGACAGCTGGAAGCACATACCTCAAGGTTAATGTTTCCCGGCGCTTCACTCCATGTTGGCAGATCAACATCGAGCTTATCGCGTAGTACTTGCCACTCTGCTTCTGTTGGTAAGCGTACATAGTGCTCACTTTGCTCAGACTTCCAATTACAAAAAGCCTTCGCTTCAAGGTAATTAACCTCAACTGGCCAATTGAGTGGTAATGGGATTTCCTCGGCTAAGTTTCGCTGCCAAAAGCCTGTGTCTTTTTTTACCCAAAAGCGCGGCATGGTTGATTTAGTTGAAGCCAGCCAAGCTTGACCTTCAGCCGTCCAAAACTCAGGCTGATTGTAGCCACCAGCTTCGACAAAGGTTAAAAACTCTTGGTTTGAGACCACATATTTACTGGCCTTGAATGGCGCCACTTTGACGTCTTGTACACCATATTCGTTATCCCAACCGTAGGTTTGATTTGATTCAGGTTTGCCAAGCCGAACATCACAACCGCTTACTGGGATTAGGTTGTTGTCAGGTGCATCACCGTACTCATCACACGCTTCCCAACCAGGTTGTAAAGTCAAGTCAGCCAGCGGCAGCATCCGCATAATTACAGAAGAGGTTTCTAAATGGATACGTTCGTGTTCAATACCCATCAAGACAACCCATGCAAGGCTATCTTGAGTGATTGGTAGGGTAATATCCATCTCGTCGATTAACCCGTTAATAAGTGCATTCACTTGCTGGCGATAAGCACGCACTTCTGGCACTGTTGGCCAATCGTAATTATTGCTATCAAGGTCGTCCCAAGACATTTCATCTACGCCAACTGCACAGGTAGATTCAATGTGTGGATTAACACGTTGAGTGATATATTTCCCTAACATCAACTTATTAACGTAAAAACAAGCGGTATGACCGAAATAGAAAATGAGAGGATGCCGTAACCGCTCAGCCTTCACAAAATAGGCGTCGTCATTGTTGATATTGCTAAATAATGATTCGTACTGCTGCCAGCTATTGTTGAAGTATGCTTTGATCTCAGCGCGCTTTTTCTCTACATCGCCACCTGAAAGCCAGATTGGCTTTAATGTATTTGGTCTTTCCATACAATTATCTTCTTTAAACTTGCTACTTCGATACATACACCATTTCAATGCATGCAGCTTTTAAACTTTGCTCACTTTGCCACTTAATACCAATGGCATCTTGCTGTATACGTTTGATAATCTAGCTTAGACCACTGATATCAACTTTTTATGACCTTAACTTATTCACATTTAATTTTCACTGCCGACAGGGCGATTTTCGGAAAAAACTTCACTTGGTACATCTGGCATATGTGATAAAAATAAAAAGAGCGCAACTTAGGTCACGCTCTTTTGGCAGCGGGGCTGCATCACAATGAAATTTACGCGACAGCTGGCTCTATAGACTCAGCCGAGCTGGACTCCAATGTCAAAAACACCAGCACCATGATATTGGCGATAAACCACAAGTCTTTAATCACAAATTGTCCCAAACCACCAAGCAAACTCATGTCGCTAAACGCACCGGCTGCGGTAAACAAAAAGCTTTGTGTCATAACAAATACCGCAAGACACCCAAGGCTTGCAACGCCAATCAAGACTCGCTGATTAAACCAAATGCCAATGCCGAGCAAGCCTGCCATCAAAACGTCATAGACGCCTATCACGTTTGAGGCTTCTTGCACGGTAAACAACTCATACATCCAAGACATAAACGGTGAAGTTTCCACTAGCGGCACGATTGCCTTTGCTTCGAGTTCGAGAAATTTCATTCCACCGATCCAGACTAAAACCAATGCCACGGGGAAATAGTTCGCCCATACGAGCGTTCGCGTGTTGATATGATGACGGCAGTATAGAAATAGTGCCATGGGTACTAACGCAAAATACTTGATGATCCCTTGCCCAGAACCAATAACGGGAAAGCCGCCATGAGCTGCTATCCAGCGGCTTTCGGCAAACAACGTCAGCAAAGTAAATAAACTAATGATGGCGATTAAGGCAAGCGGCCACGCCGCAGGAATAATCTTACATTGCTGTAAAATGACTAGACCCGCGGCGACCATTAACGCAAAGCCAAATACAATGCCAAGCGTGGCAATAGGCACCCACTCCGTTAACCCGTAAAAGCTAAAGGTACCTAAAATGGTACTTGGCCCAGCGCCAAACAAAAATGAAATGCCAAGCAGTAATAAGCTCACTGCTAACACGCCTGAAATAGAATAATCGATAGTTCTGAACGACATATCTAACCTCTTAATATGCTATTGTCTATAAGACCCGAGGTTTGAGAAAGTTCATTCAGTGTTTGTGAAGTTTATACCCATTGCAAGCTGTGTTGAGTCGTTAGGCCGACAGCCCAGTTCAACGCCAGTGCGCCGCAAAGTCAATGAGTCGCGTTAATATTGGGCTTTGAAATTTATCTTTACGCGTCACCAACCAAAACTGCCTCGGTGCGGTTTTTAAACCAGAAAGCGCCTTAATTCGTTGCTGTGCTATGGCATGTTCAGCGGAGTATTTTGAGATACACGCTACACCGAGCCCTGCCGCAACACCATTTATAATCGCCTCGGTGGAATTTAACTCAAACGCGGTTCGCCACGACGTAAGCTGCGCTGCAATATTCGCTAAGAAAAATTCTCGACTGCCAGAGCCTTGTTCCCGCAACAACCAACGAGATTGACTTTGTATCAGCGTTTGAAAGTCAGTTATCGCACAGTCCATTGCACTCACGATACACATTTCATCTTCAAACCAAGGCATGATGTCTAAATCTTCGCCTATCACTCGGCCTTCAACAAAACCAATATCTAATTCGTAATCACGAAGCATGGCGCACACCCTCGCCGTATTGGTGATAAACAACTGCTGCTGCGTATGCCCTGTTTGCTGCTGAAAAGCCGCTAACATGGGAGGCAACAAATGATTGCCTAAGGTATCGCTGGCACCAATTTTAATTTCGCCATATAGCCTCTCGCTTTCTTTAAATAGGGACTCTAAGAAGCGGCATCTATCTAGCACTTGATGCGCATGCGGTAGTAATAACTCTCCGGCAGGATTTATCATTAATCGATTATTTACACGATCGAATAATGGTTGTTCGAGGTGACGCTCTAACTCCGCTAGTGCCATGCTAACAGCAGCCTTAGTTAAACATAGCTTATCCGCTGCGGCCGTGATCGAACGCTCTTGCACGATTACCGTAAATACATTGAGTTGCTTAAGGGTTATCATTGATGTTAAGAATTACTGAACACTAATTTAAATATATTCAGATATTCTTAATCAAAGCGCAAGCGTATTATCCCTTCACCGAACAATTATTGTGAAATTACGCATGGCTACTCTTCTTTCTTATGGTAAAAAACTCACCGCCAATATCCCCACCCCGATGTCTGGTCTTGCTCTTGGGCTAGCTAGTTTAGGCTGGTGTATCAGTAACCTCTTTCCCGCATTTTTTGTGTTAAAACCTTTAAGTGCACTGCTGGCTGGCTTTATTTTATTGCTGTTAGTGCTTAAGTTTATTCATCAACCAGCTCTATTAAGAGCAGATCTCGCAGATCCAGTAGTTGGGAGTGTATTACCAACCAGTGCGATGACAATCATGGTGATTTCTCATAGCATCTCGGCCTATTCTCATCTTATTGCAACTGTGGTTTGGCTACTCGCCATTGCACTTCACCTGGGGCTACTAGCCAGCTTCGTGTATTTTCGCAGCCGCAATTTTGAGCTTAACCAGCTAGTGCCAAGTTGGTTTATTCCCCCTGTAGGGTTTGTCGTTGCCGATGTCACTTTTAACGGCATGTCAGCGTTGCAACCTTTGGCGATGGGGCTGTGGTACTTGGGAGTGATATTTTACTTACTGCTGCTACCGTTCATGATTTACCGTTTGTGTAGAGGCAGTGCCATACCACAGCAAACCCAGCCCACAATTGCAGTCATGGCAGCGCCTGCGAGTCTATGTTTAGCAGGATATTTAAGTGTCCACCCAATGCCAGCGGCTGGCGTGGTGTTTGCCCTACTGAGCATTGCTATTATTATGACCCTAGCAATATACCTTGCTTTTATTCAGCTTCTACGGCTGCCATTTAGTCCCGCTTTTGCAGCATATACCTTTCCATTAGTCATCGGCGTCACCGCCATTAGTAAGGTCGTCACTTGGCCCGGCACCGAACACTTAAGCTTAGGCTGGTTAAGTGTGTTGCAGTACCTAGTTTGGTTTGAACTTGTTGTTGCGATCGCTGTAATTAGCCACGTTTGTATTCACTATACGCGATTCTTACTAAAAATAAGCACCGCCAATTCAAAGCGTTAAAGCTAATATTGCAATAACCTAAACACACACCATTTACTTAGCATGCTAACTAATCTAGAATACTTAGCATGCTAAGTAAATATATCTTAAGTTATGTCGTCACTTCCATTTCATGAAACGCTCGATCTTAGTCTCTGTGGCAAGTTAGGCCGAGTCCATAGAATTTGCCGTCAAGCCGTAACCCAAGCTGTGGAGCCACTCGGTTTTACCCAGCCACGCTGGACCGCCATGATGCATATTCATCATTTGGGTGAAGGTTGCACACAACACCAATTGGCGTGCAGTTTAGATATCGAAATGCCAAGCTTGACTCGCACGATGAAACAGTTAGAAGAGAATAACGTCATTGAACGCCGCATTGATAAGCAAGACAAACGCTGTCGTAAAATCTACTTCACCGAACACGGGCAAGCCCAGTTAGCGCAGCTAAAGATGCGGATCAGTGAAGTGAAGGCACTTTTATATCATGGGCTTAGCGATGACGAGCTCAATGCTATTGCACATGCTTTGGTCAAACTTGAGAACAATGCTCAGCAATGTTGTGACAATATTTCTGAAAATGGGAGTACCAGTGAGTAAACTTAGTCCAGATCAGCAATTTTCCCGCTACGTAAAGGTTTCAATCGCCCTTTTTGCACTCTGCTTTAGCTATTTTATCTTTGCTGATCTCTATATACCAATGACGCCTCAGGCACGTGTGTATCATCAAGTAACCAAAGTGACGCCTAAAGTCAGTGGTGAAGTGCTTGCAGTAAATGTCAGCAATAACCAAAGAGTTCAGCAAGGGCAACTACTACTTACTATCGATGAAGCGCCGTATCGTTTAGCATTAGCTAAGGCTGAGCTCGCTTTGGCAGAAGTTAATCAACAGAACAAACAATTAGACGCACAGATAGTTGCCCAACAAGCACAAATAGAGGCTGCTGTAGCCAAGTATGATGAGCAACAGCGACTTTATAAACGCAGCCAATCTTTGCTGTCACAACACGCAATTTCAACGCAGGAATCAGATCAAATTCAAGCAAATTTTGCGACGGCTAAGTCACAGCTTAGTGCACTCAGAGCTAATCTACATGCGCTTGAAGTAAAGCGTGGTGCAACCGACGAGCAAAATATTGCACTAATGCAAGCACGAAATGCCGTAGAGCAGGCTAAATTGCAGCTCAGCTATACCGAAGTACGCGCACCCCATGATGGCATCATTAGTAACTTACAGATCACCACGGGAACCTATGCTCGAACGGGTGTGAGTCTAACCAGTTTGGTTTCGGACAATGTTGACTTAGCTGCGGATTTCAGAGAAAAATCGCTTTACCACGTCAAACTCGGCGAACAAGCGTTAGTGAGCTTTGATGCGTTACCGGGCAAAGTATACCCTGCCGTGATCCATGAATTTTCTGCAGGCGTCAGTGATGGACAACTCAATGCCGACGGCCAATTGGCTGCCGTTGAGACCTCCAACCGCTGGGTGCGAGATGCGCAGCGTCAACGCGTTCATTTAGCATTTGATGAGCCATTACCTTTACTAGCAAGTGGTGCAAGAGCGACGGTTCAAGTTCTGCCTGAAAGCACTTTGCTTGCAACCCTTGCACAAGCGCAAATCAAATTCGTCAGTCTACTTCACTACGTTTATTGATATGAAAGTTGCACTAAACGCCAATGACCTAAGACAGATGCTGCGTATTGCAACTGGGAGTACGCTAGGCTTTGCACTAAGCAAACTGCTCAACTGGCCGTACGGTATCTTTTTTACCGTATATCCCATGCTGCTACTTGGGTTAGTACCAATGTTAAACGCACACATAGTGCGCCAGTTTATCTTAAGTGGGTTGCTCTGTGCCTTTTCGGTATTGGTGCTACAAGGGCTATTTGGCTTCCACCCTGCGTTAATGTCCTTACTCACCTTTGCCTTATTTGCCTTTTTGTTTTTGCAAATGAGCAAAGGCGTTAACTTCTTATTTGGTGCAATGAGTGTGGTGGGACTATCAATCCAACTTCATTTTGCCAGTTATGCGTCAACCAGTGGTGGCTTATATTCACTCATAGCCAGTAACTCTCTGGCTATTATCATTAGTATCGCAACCGCATATGTAATGCATTGGTTATTTCCGGATGTTACTGTGCGTCAATTACCGCCACGGCCAGCGAAAGACGCGGCAAGTATTCGCCATGAAGTCTTACTGTGCGCCACCGTAGCCACACTCTCATTTATGGTATTCCAAATCCTAGATTTACAAGATTCCGTTTCCGCCCAAGCGGCATCAATATTAATCCTCTTTCCACTGAGTTGGAAAGCGGCGGGCACAGCGGGCTGGCAACGTGCAGTTGGCACGCTGATAGGTTGTAACTTGGCGTTAGCAGCGCAAATCCTACTGCAAACCTATAGCCAAATTTTACTTTTTCCAATTTTGATTTTATGGATCTTAGTCTTCATTTTTAGTCGCTACCACTTGTTAAGTGGTGGTGCTCCTGGGATTGGCTTTGGTATTATTACCACTTTTGGGATCTTGTTTGGTCAATCTCTCGCGCCAAATCAAGATTTGATCTACAGCGCACTGTATCGCTTCAGTTCAGTGAGCGTTGCAATTACGGTAAGTCTCTGTGCAATCTACCTTATTCATCGCCTACTTAACCACTTTAGTGCAACGCGCCACCATACCTACGCCTGAATAAAAGGAATCCACTTGAAGCTTGGAAAACGCTTACAGACTTTGCATGATGTTGTTACTGAAGACTATCAACATATTTGGGACTGCTGCTGCGATCATGGCCAGCTTGGCGCACAGTTTTTAGATTCGAGCCAAGCGCACATACACTTTGTTGATGTAGTCCCAGCGCTTATCGCGAAAGTGAAACTGGATCTCACACGCTTCTTTCCAGAAGCCGAAACGCGCTATAGCCTTTACACCCAGGACGTTGCGAAGATCCCTCTTGCACAATACTCAGGCAGGCAATTAGTGATCATCGCAGGTGTTGGCGGCGACTTAACCGCAAAACTGATGACAAGTCTTTGCTGCAATTTGCGTGACGAGGTCGATTTCTTGCTTTGCCCAGTTCATCATCATTATACCCTGAGGCAAACCTTGCAATCTTTGCCACTTAAGCTGACCTATGAATCACTGGTTGAAGAAAATCGACGTATTTACGAAGTGCTCTATCTCACTTCAGGTAAGACTGGCGCTGCCATAACCCCGTTGGGCGAAGCGATTTGGCAACAAGGCACGCTGTCCAAACGCTATTTAGAGAAAACGCTGGATCATTATGCACGAGTTGCCAAAGGCAAACCCGAAGCGCAAGCCATTTTATTGGCTTATCAACACCTTACACTATAAAACACAGCGCACTCAGCCAAACTAGCTGAGTGCCATAACTTAATCGCTGATAAAGTCCACTATTACGCTTTTGCTTGTAAGCGTTGGCAAGCTGATAGCTAAAACCGATACAAACAAGTACACAAGCAGTAGAAAACCAAGCAAATAGCGAGTTTAACGGGCTTACAAACCAAACCAATAAAGGTGCAATGAGTAAGCTTAATAGCATTACCATGCCCGCGAAAGAATGAATATTACACGCTCGACTTGGCGAGGTTGTGTATGGATCCCGATCCATAGGAAAGAAACCTGCAACAGCAGTTGCGAGACCATGACAAACAATCAAACCGCCAATAACACCTAACGCCCAGCTCCCTTCGGGTACTAAGATGATATAAACACCGAAACAACAAAATAGCAGGGCTAAGGGGTAATTATTGACTGCAGGAGACAATCGCTCAGTTGGGCTGCCACTGGCGCCTAACTCACTACAAAATTGATTTTTGTGACTATAATTTGGGTAACGCTTGGCAACCCCATACACCCCTACCAGCATCCATATACTTGCTAGTATGCCAAAATAACTCACCAACTCTTGCAACATCACGCCTATCCTTAATGCGCTAAATTTATATCTACACACTTTATACTAATTTAGGAACATACGAAACCAAGCGGCTGCATTCAATTTAGTGAATTTTCCAGCGCTCCAAAATAGCTTGTTGTTGACCACTTTGACTTAATTCCGCTAGTGCGTGCTGCAAGCGGTTCGCAAGCTCATTGGGAAACTCTGCATTCACCGCTAGAGCCAACTCACTTGGGAAATGCTCAAGAAGTAACTTATGCTCAATTGCTTTTGGGTCCAGCTTAAGGGCGTTTAGTTCTTTCTCGAGTGTTAGTGTGTTGGTTAGTACAAAATCAATCCGGCCCTTAAACAATAAATTCCAAAGACTTTGGTAGTTTGACACTAATACCAACTCATAGCCTTCAGAAAAGCCAGCTTGTTTGAGAAAGGTTTCACTATAATAACCGCGTATGGTTCCGGTCCGATAGCGCTTTGCAGCGTCAAGATCGTTTATTGGCGTTGGAGATTGTTTCAGGCCAATGAGTGATGCGGACGTATGGCACATAGTACCCAAAAAGCGGAAATAGACTTCTCGAGTTGGTGTTTTTAACCAAGATAACAGCACCACATTAGGTTTAGTTTCTAATTCGTGTAACACACGTGCCATCGGCATTATTTCAATTTTAGCAGTAACATTTGCTTTATCTGCTACTGCTTGAGCAAGCTCGACCAGGCCACCATCCACTTCTCCTTGGCCGTTAATAAAATGATAGGGAGGCAAATCTTCCGCAACAAAATGCACTGTTTCTTGCGGCGAAGCAATTACTTTGGTTGATGCAAGTAGCGCTATAAGGAATAAAATTTTCCGGATCATTTTATCTCAATAAATTAAATAATAATTCGGTCAGTGTGCCCGTATTTGCATTGCAATTCAATCCGCCGCAATGGCTATATTGCTTCAGAAAGTATTTCATTTGATAATCCAGTACATCGTGTAGTAATGGTTTTACCTCGCCATGGGCACAGTTAGCTACTTATGACCTGCGTTTACCGCTGCCAGACCTTGCCAATCTTCTAAATCTTGTTCTGGCTTTTCAGCACGAAATTGTTGATACAAGGCAATACCTTGCTCATCTTCTAAAATATCGACTTGTACGCCCTTACTTTCAAGTAGCGGCTCATTACCTGAAGCATTCGTGATATCCCCCACCACGACTCGCTGAAAACCACGCATGTAGAGTAATGTTGCGCATACGTCACAAGGACTTAGGCTGGTATACAAAGTGGTTTTACTAAAATCAATCCGTCCCGCATCTCGAATTGCCGAGGTTTCACCATGGTTATATGGGTGACTCTCTTGTACTAACGTATTATGTCCTTTACCTACAATTTGATTGGTCTCGTTATCAACAATAACCGCACCAATTGGGCAACCGCCCTCTTCATAACCCTTTTTTGCCAGCAAAACAGCAATGCGCATAAAGTCTTTATCGCAAAGCTTACGCGTAAAGTTGCTATCGAGTAATACGCCAAGACTCTTGGTTGGCATATGTGCAATAGCATTGAGCGCTTCGCTATTTACTTGGGTTTCTGCGTTGAGTAATACAGTCATTTTTTTATTCCTTGTTGCTTTTATCGGATCCGAGCCTAACGCTATAATTTGGCGCAATTATGAACTACCCAATCACATAACTTATCTAACCAAGGTTTTGCCGCATCTAGCGGCCAACCGCAATTGATCCGCAGATGATCTTGATACAACTCACGACTTGTAAATAAGCTGCCTTGGCGAATCTCAATCCCAAGTTCAGCGAGCCGTAAAGCGAGTGCATCACAGTCAATATTAGGCAGTTTCAGCCATAATGCCATTCCGCCCTGAGGGGAAGATATTTTACAGCCCTTTGGTAAACGCGATTTCAAATAGCTTTGGTAAGCGAAGCAGTGTGCCGCTAAGGTACGATTAAGCGTCCGTAAATGGCGCTGATAATGTCCTGTCTCAATAAAGCGTGATACCGCCATTTGTAAACATTGGTTTGGCATGCCGTGAAATGCCTGCATGAGCGCGGCCACTTGGCTTTGATAACGCCCAGCTTCACACCATCCAACTTGCAAGCCCGGCGCTAACGTCTTAGACACTGAGCTACACCAAATTACATACCCGGCTTTATCCCACGCCTTTATCGGTAAAGGCATTGTGTGATTATGGCTCAGCTCCCCAAAAACATCGTCTTCAATAATCGCCACTTGATACTGCGCAGCAAAATCCGCAAGCCACGCTTTTTGTTGCACAGATAGACTGTGCCCCGTTGGATTTTGATGGTTTGCCGTAAGCAAACACGCAGATACCCTTTGCGTTGTCACTACCTGTTCCAAGGCTTCTAGGTCGAGTCCTTCGGGCGTCGTTGGGATCTCAATCACCTTGAGCTGTAGCGTTGCAAGCAGTTGCAATAAACCTTGATAACAAGGTGACGGCACCACCACACAATCCCCCGCTTTTGTAACAGCCTGCAGTCCCGCCATCACGGCTTGAATACAGCCGCCAGTCACCACGAGATTATCAGGATTCAGCGCCAATCCCTTTTGTTTAAAGTGCTTAGTTAGATTCTCTCTAAGCGACGTCAGCCCCATCGCATTGGGATAATGAAAATGGTGATACTGAGGAGAGTCGAACGCTTGCTTTATAAACTTAGTCAGGCGATTTATGGGCATCAATTCAGGTGCTACTTGCACCGTCGATAACATTGTATTGAGCCCTACGACAGAGGGTCTTAACGCACTTTTAGGAGATTTCACTTCACTCGTAAACGTGGCAAAGTCAATGTCACTATTTTTTGCTTTCGGTTTACAAATATAAAAACCAGACTTCTCTTGAGAAGCTAAGAAGCCATTATCCTGTAATTCCTCATAGGTTCTAATTGCGGTACTCATGCTCACGCCATGCTGCTTGGCAAAGATCCTAAGTGAAGTCATTTTTTCACCGCATTGACGCTCACCAGCATTTATCTCTGCAATCACCTGCTCACTTAATGTAATAAACTTCCTCGCCATCTGTACCCTTAATAACCAAGAATTCTGTATCTGTACTGTATTTTTATCGAAGTTACACTGTAATTCCAGTATTCGATCACAAATAGGATTGACACATGACGATGACACACAACCAATGGCAAGCATTACCCCAATTGCTCACTGAGTTTTCTAAACTTACCGAGGCATTTATACAGTCTAGCAATAGCCGTCCTGTCGCAGGTCGAAATATTGCTCCGCCCGACCTAACACTCACAGAATCAGGGATTGAATTTGAATCACTGATAGAGATTTTTAGTAAACAAGTAGTGCCAAACTTAAGTACCAGCATTGGGCCTAGGTATTGGGGATTTGTCACTGGCGGCGCAACACCTGTTGCCACCTTTGCCGATTGGCTAGTGTCAACCTATGACCAAAATGTCTCAAAGGGCGATGGCTCCATTGCGACCAGTATAGAGCGGCAGGCCATTCACTGGCTAACCGAATTATTCGACCTACCAGCAAGCTTTGATGGTCTTTTTACTACAGGGGCGACAGCAGCAAATTACTTAGGTGCGGTCGTAGCTCGCCAGTTTGCAGGACATCAACAAGGGATCAATGTGGCAGAAGATGGAGCCTTCGGTTTAGAAGTTGAGGTTTTTTGCGCGACGCCCCACGCGAGTATGATTAAGGCGCTTGGTCTTGCAGGCCTTGGTCGCAACCAAATCACGAGAGTCGCAACGCAAGTAGGCAATGAGGCTACTGATATTGCAGCGCTTGAGTCAGCGCTTGCAACAAGTAACGCCAAAGGAAAAATTGTCATCGCCAGTGCCGCCACGGTTACCGGCACTAATTTTGACGATTTAATGCAGATCCGCCGTCTATGCGATAAACACCAAGCTTGGCTGCATGTTGATGCTGCATTTGGCATTTTCGACCGGTTGGTCTCTGGCTCAGAAGGTCGCACTAAGGGGCTAGAGTTAGCCGATAGTATTACCTTGGATGCACACAAGTGGCTCAATGTGCCATACGACTGTGGGATCTTTCTCACTCGTCATTTGCACTATTTGGTTGAAAGCTGCGGCGTTCCAGCTCCATACTTAGTCACATCAAAAGCCGACCCCGACTTTTTTTCGATGGGTGTAGAGAACTCTCGTCGATTTAGGGCACTGCCCGTTTGGATGTCATTACTTGCCTATGGTAAAGACGGGATCCGTCAATGGGTAAGTAAAAATATTGCGCAAACAAAACAACTTGCAGACTGGTTTGCTGATTCTCCAGACTATGAATTAGTCTACTACGGAGAGCTGAACGTGGTGCTTTTCAAGCCAAGCGGCAAAGATGACGCAGCCACAACCGCCCTCCTTCATGCCATCAATGCAGACGGCCGTATATTTGTCAGCCCTGGGAGTTGGCAAGGACAGAAGGTGATCCGTGCTGCGCTCAGTAATTGGCAAACGGAGCAAGTTGATTTAGACATAGCAAAAAGCGCATTAACCGAATTAGCTAAGGCGCTTTAAGATTTTAATATTTGATGTTAGCTAACGCTGTGATTAGGAGTAATACTTTGCGCCAATTTGCGACTGTATTCCTCAAAATCGATATTGCTTTGCTCACCAAGTCCAGCCACCGCATGAGAAATAAACTGCGGTGGTACAAATAGATAAGTACGTTTTTTAAATTTCCAATGACGCACGATGTGCTTGGGCTGATGCTTGTCTTCATCTAACCCAGCCAACGAAAATAAGTCTTGCCAGTCACTCTCGGTATCGCCGGTAGACTGGGCAATACTTTGTGGTTCGATACTAAGCAAAATTGCCGACGTTTGTGGCACGCCCATCAACAGCTCACCAATAAAAAAGATGCTACCACTGCGGCAAAGCTGCTGCTGCGCTTCCGTCATCTCAGATTGCTCTGCCATCTTCGCCCTTTGATATTGCATACCATTAAACATAGACTTGGCAAAAGGCAGCTGCTTTTCAGAAAACTCTCGATTTAAGACATGCTGAAACAGCGCTTTGCCGAGCGCATTACCTACGCCATCGTGACTAAAAGTGCCTTCTTCCACATTGGTTTCAATGAAAAGCCCTGACTCTACCAAAATATTTTTCACAGCTTGGTAGTTAAATATTGAAAACGGCTTCCCCGTCACCGGATTTGTTGTCGACGTCACCGCTTTTGTCATCGCGGCAAAAAACACACTAATATCAACGAATGCACTTTTTAAGTCAGTGTCAAAGTTCTGAATGCTATCCGCCGTGGCACACAACATGATATTACCCGTTTCATTAAACACATAATGTTTAGTAATTGGGGTATATATTGGCTGTGACTGCGGCTTTGACGGTTTATCTTGCTTGCTAAACCAAGTTGAGAACATTATTTACTCCCAACATTAACTGTCCTTTTTAGTCGTTTTACTGGCTGCAGTGGTTTGCGGCGGTGCGGCTATGACACTTCGCATTGATTCAATTAGATTATTAAATTCAGGGTCTGACATCGCTTCATTGAGCGATGCCGCTTGCTTAACAAATGCAGGTGGCACAAATAAGTATACTGATTTGCACAGACTTAACTGCACGTCTGTATGCCCGCCTTGTAAGCAAGGGCCCGCTTGCCAAATGGCTTTTACATCATTGGCATCCGCTGAAATGACAATGGGCGCAATAGAAATTGCACCAAGCAGATATTCGCAAACAAAAATAATCGTCCCGACCTTTTTGTCTTGGCTGTCGGAACTCGCACTAATACTTAGCGAGGCTTGCCCCATACCAGCGATCATATCCATCAATGATTTACCTATGGAGGCTAAATTACCACTGAGCCCTAGTAAAGTTTGGATCAATTGGCTTGATAAGGTGACGCCACTTTGCTTACTTTCAAATTGAATATTGCTATCTGTCACTTTGACAAACAATCCTGAGCTTGACACTAATTTATTGAGTGCATCGTAGTCGTACAGACTTGTCCCAGCTTCTGCCATCGCTTTTGTGAGCGCGGCAAAAAATACGCTGACTTCACCAAACGCATTTTCAGCTTCTTGCGGCAATACACTTCCACCTGCAGTACTATTTAGTGTACTTGCGATAAATAAGTTGCCGGTGGCATTCACTACAAATTGTTTAGTCGCTGGCACTTCATTGCTGTTTGTCGTCGTTAAATTAGCGGCCCTGGTTTGTGCATTGCTCACTACAGTGCCTGGTTGAGATGTTGGCATACTCGTTCCTTAGATCTTGATCTAGCAGATATTCTTCTTATGTCGATTTAGTGTAGTCGCATTTTAAATTACTTAAAATTTACTTTTGTGATTTTTTGCAATCCAAACTATGTCATAACAACAGCACTAAAATAAACTGGTGGGCGTACCCTGATGATGTAACAACTGCCACTTACCATTTTGCTCAACCCATAAAGATGACCGATAAGCATGCTCTGAAAGCGTGCCATCAGTCTCCCTCCATGCAGAGCGATAAGTAAGAAGCAAAGCGTCACTATTCATATAAGCACAGTGAAACTGCTCTGCTACCACCTCCCCATCTGGCCATTCTTCTTCATTCATTAAGCATAGGATCTGGCTCAAGTTATATTGGCTTCCAGAGCATCCAACCTCAATAAATTGAGGGTGAAGGAATTCCCGACACAACGCCATATTATGCCTATTTTCTTTGCGATGAAGCGCACACTCCTTCGCGATGACTTGCTCTATAATTGACATTGAACACATCAGAGCAGGCTAAGGCTGTTTATCAAATACGATGACGCCCTCTGGGATGGTATACCAGTCCTGCTTTTCACTAACCCATGCATGGACCGTCGGTTGAATAAGGCGAGTATCGTCCAAATTACTTGGTTTGAGTTTAATTGAATTCGGCTCTGCTGGATTAAAGTGGTAAATGCGATTGCCGCAAGTCAGGCAAAACTTAGCTCCGCTAACGTTACCGCTGTCAGCTGGGCGCCGCCATTCTCTCATCAGACCCGAAAATTCAATATCGTCTTTATCAACAATGGCAGTAATGCTAAATGCGCTGGTTGACAGTTTTTGGCAAGCCTTACAGTGACAGGCGACCACCATTTTAGGTGCTGCTTTTAACGTGTAGCTTACTTCACCACATTGGCACGAGCCATTAATTGGAAATGTCATAAAATATCCTTGCTTAAGTTCTGTCTAACTTCATTGGAATAAATCTAATACCGTTTTTCTGTGCTTCTTGCCCTGTAGCCTGAAAACCTAGCGCAGTATAAAAAGATGCTGCATTGAGCGATGAGCACAATGAGACTTGAGCTGCGGATGTACTCGCTAGTACAGTATCTAATAGTTGCCGACCAACCCCTTTACCTTGGGCTGACTTAGCAACAAATAAATGGGTGAGATAGTTACCATCTCTTAATAAAGCAAATCCAATCAGTTCACCGTTTAATAACGCCTTGGCACCGACAAAGTTGGCGTTGCGCATCACCTGAGTCACTTCAGGTAATATTTCGTTTAAATAAGTATCTCTTCCAAGCTGCGAAAAATGGGGTAAGACGTCAGCCTCTGAAACTTCACGCATTAACCTTTCGATGGCATTCGCATCCTCGCCCTGAATTGCATTGATGGTAATCTTCACTTATGACCTTTTGATTTATTGCGTGCTTACATTTCTGGCAAATGTTATCCCAAAAAAGAAATGCATTGCAGCTAGGCTAAATATTAACTTACTTAAACTGGCATCGAAAAACCAAATACCAATAGCAAATACGGGATGCATAGCAACCATTACCCACCAGCACACGCGGCCAATTTTGTAGAGTGGGTAGCCATGTTTCTTTTGGAAATTTAATAATCCAAACGCCCAAGGCAGCAAAGTCCAGACGAGTGACATACAAAGCAATAGCGTTACAACAACCTTAATTAATACTTCCCCGAGCATCTATAACCCCTCAAGTGAGGTACGCAAAACCTCTTGAGGTTTAATATTGAGTTCATCACGTCCAAACGCAAAACTATCTCGCCTATAGCGGGGGAAAATATGCAAGTGATAGTGGCTCAATTCGTTAAAGTGCCCGTTGTTTTGCACCAACGTAATCCCATCTGGGGAAAATTTACGCTCAATTCGCACATAAAGGTCACGCGCAACACGGTGGATTTCAGCCAGTATGGACTCTGGGACCTGAAGGAGCGTTTCATAAGGGGATTTGGGGCAAATTAAGATATGGCCAAAATTTATGGGGTCATGATCGGCAAACGCAATCACCTGCTCTGATTCATATACGATAACTGCTTCTATATTCCGAGCAACTATCTGTTCTACAACTGTCATCAGCTACCTCTCCTTAACCTGATTACATAGAGTAATGTACCTGAGCAACCCTCTTCCTGCCAGTGATATATTCTATTTTCCCCTTCTTAAGTGAATAATTTTCAAGCCTAAATTCACTCACAACCCATTTAAACCAGTTACATTATTCAATGAATAACCCTACAAGGAATACAACATGTTAAAAACGTTAGTTACGGTGGCTTTATTAGCTTCTGGAAGCATAGCCAGTGCCGCAAATCACGCAGCGACCCATCATGCGATTCATTATGAAGGACGCGTCAGTAAAAACTATGCCGATGGCAGTGTGAGTTTTAATTGGCCGGGTAGCCAGCTGCATACTAAGTTCACTGGCAGTGCCTTTCATATCGAGTTGATGGGCTACGGCGATCAATTCGATGTACTGATCGATGGCAAATTCACAAAAAAGCTAGAGACCAACGCCAATGGAGTCGCTGAGACCTTCACACTATTTGAGAGCGCAAAGGCAGAAACCGTCACAATTGAACTCGTTAAACGCTGGGAGCACTACGAACACAATACCCAGATCCTAAGTGTTGATGTGGATGGAAAATTAGACTCAACCCGGCAGCCACAGCCCCATATCTTATTTATTGGCGATTCAATTAGCGCAGGCTTTGGCAGTGAGTCCACCCAAAGACAGTGTGAATGGAGTGAAATTCTTGATTTAAGTAACGCGCGTAAAGCATTTCCATATATGAGCGCACAACAGTTGGGTGCCAGTTTTACCCAAGTTTCATACTCAGGTTTAGGCTTAATTCGAAATTGGGGTGGCAATCAGCCACATCATACGCTGCGTAGTTACTATGACAAAATGTCAGCAGTATTTACCGACAACACTGACTTTGAAGATAAGTTTCCACAGCTTATCGTCATTGAAGTAGGCACCAATGACTTTAGTACCGATCCAACCCCTGCCGAGCCTTGGCAAACTATTGATGAAGTCAAAACGCAGTGGGTAGAAACAATGGTCGTTTTCACCAAACAGCTGCGTGCAAGATATCCTGCAGTCCCCATTATTTATATGCCTCGTCCGGCATATCCATATAACTTTATTATTCCAGCAACTCAAGATGCGATTGCAAAGCTTAATCAGCAAGATATCAGTAAACTATACAGTCATACATTCGACTCACCATTAGAAGGCTGTGTGTGGCATCCAACCGCTTCTGAACATCAAGACATTGCTGAGAAACTCGTTACCTTTATTAAGCAGCAAACACTTCTCTAAGTAAATGCTCGGCGTTATTCAGTGAGATTAAGCTCGATGTACTGAATAACACGCAAACCATTTACAAACTTTCACATTGTTTTTTATACAAAAATTCACAACAAAAAATCAACTCACCCGCTTTAAAAACAAATTAATGAGAACGATTTTTATTTGTAAAAATCATACTCATTAAGATTTATACTTTTTCAACACGTAAAGCAGGTACTTTGAACGACCTACATTAATTTCACTTTTCACAACAAAAATCACCAAGGATAACCTTTTGGCAATAACTCCCCTCTTTTCAAGCGCACAAAAACATGATTAAGATCGTTACGTTATAACATTTTTAAAATAATCATTTGTATCGAATAAATGATGGTTCTTTTCACATTCGTTTTTGCAGTTGGAATAACAAAATGACAAGGTCACTCCTGACAGTTAGCGTGCTTAGTAGCTTATATTCTTCACTTAGTGTTGCCGAACAATCCATTGAAACAATTGATGTGCATGGCACTCGCGCGCCTCTTTACAGCACGAGAGACGTGAACGCTTCGGCATTGGGGATGAAAGATCCGCAACTTCTTCCGATTTCCATTCAATCATTTTCTGAAGAACTGATCAGCAATCAAAGAGTAAAAACGCTAGGCGAAGTGCTTGCCAACGATGCTTCTGTTCAAAATACCTCAATTGGTACGGTTTTCGACTTTGTTAGTCTGCGTGGCTTTCAATTAGATTGGACCAACGGTCTAAGACGCGACGGTTTAGCGCTTGCCCCCTACCAAGATGTACCGCTAGAGAATATTCAGCGCATTGATATCGTTAAAGGCCCGTCAAGTCTCGTATCAGGCTTTAACAACCCCGGCGGTACAATCAACTATGTGACTAAGCGCCCAACCATGGACGCCTTTTTGGATGTCACAACAGAAGTACGTAGCCGTGGAGGAAAGTATTTACACATCGACCTCGGTGGACCAATTTCCGACGAGCAAACGCTCGGCTATCGTATTAATGCCGCAGCAGAGAAAAACGGTGACTTTACCGGTGGTGATGACTTAGAGCGCTATTTCTTTAGTGCAGCACTGGATTGGCAAGTCTCAGACCGCCTATTTATCCGATTAGACGGCGATTACCAAGACAAAAGCACTGTATCACAGCCTTTGATAGGACTGGCCAGCGATCCCAATGACCCTGACCGTAAAATCTTACCGCCCTATGTCGACACCAGTGATGTATTGCTCGGACAGCCTTGGGCAAAGTATCAAACCGAGTCATATAACCTTGCCGCACGTGCTGATTTTTGGTTGAACGACACCTGGCAATGGGTAAACCAAGCTGCGCTTTCTGGTAATGATAGATTTACCGTTTTTCCTGATATCTACTCGGTTGATACACAAGGCAATGTGCTGTCTGCCGCTATCCACATTACCCCAGACGAAACGTATGACACACTCTCCGCACATAGTTTTGTCAGCGGTCAACTTACCACCGCTGCAATTGAACATGAGCTAGTCGTCGGCGTTAGCATTCGTGATTATGAGTCAAAGGATGGTCGTTGGTTTGAGTTAACCAACCCCGTTGGCAATATTTTCAATCCAATTCACAGCAGTAAACCGCAGTTCCCTGATTATCCAGAACCAACCAAAACTGAAGCCTCTGAAAGCGCGTTATTTATCACAGATACCTTGCACTTTAACGATATATTTTATGCCACCTTAGGGCTGCGTCATATTCAATACAAAAAAGAGCAAACTCTACCTGGCCAAACTAAAACCACGCTAGACGACCGAACTTTTAATACCCCCATCATAGGTCTTAACTACAACCCAAGCGATCAGCTCGCGTTTTATGCCAGTTACTCAGAAGGTGCGGGGGAAGGCGGCGTTGCAGTCATCGGCAGCGGTGCAATAAACGAGGGCGAATCACTCGGCCCACAAGAAAGCGAACAAATTGAAGCTGGCATAAAATACCAAACGGACACCATGAACTACTCGATAGCCGTCTTCGAAATAGAAAAGATGTTGGAGTACCACAATCACATTACTAACTATTTCGTGCAAGACGGTGTCCAGTCACATAAAGGTATTGAGCTCAATGCTAGTGGTTCATTGGCTCACGGCCTTGCAACCGTAGCATCTATCACCTTGATGGACCCCAGCTTAGATAAGCTTGACGGCGAGCCCGCACTTAATGGCAACACGCCAGCCAATGTGCCTGAATTTCAAGCCAATCTCTATGTCGACTATCAGCTGCCATTTTGGGAGGCGTTAAGCATCAATGCGGGTATTTTCCATGTTGGTGAGCGCGAACAAAACGTCAATAACACGCTAAAGCTACCAGCCTACACGCGCTTCGACTTGGGCGCTAAATACCACTTTACTGACATTAACACCACGCTACGACTCAGGGCCGAAAACCTGTTCGACAAAGAATATTGGCTATCTGGCGGTGCCAAAGGCATAGATTGGGGAGTCGCTCCCGGTCGTGGCCGCACCTTTATCGCCTCATTAAGCGTGAGCTTTTAAGGATAATTTATGACTACACCTGTTATTCAAATCAATAACCTGCAAAAGCGCTTTGGTGAATACCAAGCGTTACAGGGATTAAACTTGAGCGTACATCAAGGTGAAATTCTAGCGCTGCTAGGCCCAAATGGTGCAGGTAAAACCACCACGATTAATTGCTTACTGGGCTTTTTACAACCGGATGCCGGAGAAATCACCATCGCTGGAATTAATCCACAGCATGACGTAGTAACGGCAAGGCAGCAACTGGCTTATATTCCTGAACAAGTCGCGCTCTATCCGCGACTTAGCGGACTTGAGAATCTCGCGTATTTCAGCAAAATGGCCAGCATAGAAATGACCGACGAGGCCTTTCGCACACTGCTCAGTGAAGTAAAACTGCCAAGTCACGCTGTAGACAAACCCGTTGCAACCTATTCAAAAGGGATGCGACAAAAAGTGGGCATAGCCATTGCCCTTGCAAAGCAAGCCAAGGCATTGATCTTAGATGAGCCCACATCAGGTCTTGATCCTTCAGCCAGCCATGAATTTAGCCAGCTCATTCAGTCATTAGCAAAGCAAGGCGTCGCGATTTTAATGGCGACCCACGACTTATACCGTGCTCAAGAAGATGCCCATCGCGTGGCAATTATCAATCAAGGGCAATTAGTCGATACCTTAGTCTATGAACAACTGCAAGAAGTCCAACTTGAATCCGTTTACCTCAAACATATCAAGGTGGGTGTCTGATGTTTCAAACGACATTAAAAAAGGAATGGCTCGATACCAAGCGGCAGGGACAAGCGCTTTGGCTTGGAGGCATTGCAGTATTGCTGCTCTTGCTTGCCTGCTTGACCGGCTTTAAAAGCCACCAAAGCTATCAGCAAGCCGTTACTGAGGTGTCTCAATCAGAGCAATTACGCTGGTTAAATCAAGGTGAAAAAGGTCCCCATTCCGCCGCCCACTACGGTATTTACGTGGTCAAACCCACTACCCCACTGGCCGCACTCGACGCGGGATTACAAGCATATCAAGGGAATGTGTTGAGGCTTGAGGCCCATATTCGTAACGATAGCATGTTTCGAAGTGCGCAAGATAACTTACCGATGTCACGTTTTGGCAGCTTATCGCCCGCCTTTGTACTGCAAGTGTTACTGCCGCTATTGATTATATTAATTGGCTACCCACTACTTGCCCGAGAGCGTGAGCAAGGCACCCTAAAACAACTACTCGCATCGGGCACAAGCCCTGCAAAGCTGTTTATCGCCAAATGTGCGCTGCTTTTTGCTATTTCTTGCTTATTTTTGTTGCCTGTTGCGCTTTTTTTACTTTATAGCCAAGTAACGAGCACGGAGCCTCATACACTCAGAAGTGGGTTATTTTTACTATTTTATTTGGTTTACCTATTGCTCTGGTCGTTACTCACCACCACGCTTTCAAGTTTACTCCCAACAGCAAGGCGCGCATTGGTAGCGCTATTAACAATTTGGGCCTTTACAACGCTTTTACTACCAAAACTGGCGATGAATATCGCGACCACCATTCATCCGCAAGGTTCAGGTCAAACGTTTCAAGCAAAGCTTGAAAGTGAGGTTTATACCGAAGCACGAGTTGAAGCAATCGCAAAGTTCAAACAGCAAACATTGACTCAATATGGTGTCAGCAATGTAGAAGACTTACCTTTTGATTATGCCGGAGCACAACTCCAATTTGGTGAACAATACGCAGATAAAATTTTTGACCGCTTATTTTCAGCGCGTTTAGCTCAACTAGAAGCGCAATCACAAAGTTATCAACTTGCAGGGATGTTAACGCCGTTTATCGCGATACAAACGCTGTCGATGGCCACTGCCGCCAGTGACTTTGCCCACCAACAAGCATTTGAGAATGCGGCAGAGCAGCACCGCCGTATGATGCAAGAAGTGCTTAACTTTAATCAAAGAGATCACGGTCACAAGGCGGGCGGCCATTACACTGCGGGCGAGAAATTATGGCAACAGATCCCAAAGTTCGCATTCCAATACCCCAATTTTATTCGTTACCTGCCTCACTACGTTATCAGCCTGTTTAGCCTGAGCTTTTGGCTAATCGCTCTGGTGTTATTGAGTTTCTTCGCGATTAAAAAGCTGCGTTTGGAGGAGCAAAGATGAAACGTTTAATGTTAGCTACTGAGTTTAAAAACCTCTGGCGAGAAAAGCTCGTACTCGCGCTGTTCTTGACCACCAGCGTGCTTGCACTAGTGGCATTTTTTAACGCCCATTACTTTGCTAAAAAACAGCATGACGTGGTACTTGCCGCACAGCAAATGCAGCAACAGGCCATCCAAGATGCCAAAGCTGAATTGCCCGAAAGGCTCGCCAGTACAGCAGACTATAAGTGGTGGGAAGACCCATACGACCTGCGCGGGCAGGCTTTTTACTTGATGCAAAATTACGCCACTAAAGCCCCGCTTGCAACGTCACCAATCGCAACAGGGCAAGCCGACGTATTACCTTACTATTTTAAGATGCTAATCAAAGAAAAACAGCACATCGTTCATCAATATGACTATGTTCACCCACTATCTCTGCTGTTAGGCCAGTTCGATTTAAGTTTTGTGATTGTCTACTTACTGCCATTGCTCATTATAGGCATTTGCTTTAATGCGTTAGCGAGTGAACGCCAAGGTGGACAGCTAAGACTACTGATCCTTCAAGGAGGCAGTGCAACCCGCCTTCTGACCTATCAATTATTGCTGCGAAGCGCGTTAATTGTGCTGCCATTTTTAAGTATTAGTAGCCTGCTTTTAATAACAATACGAGAGCAGCTAGGGGTGATTGAACTGCTGAGTTATAACCTTATCGCACTATGTTATTCTGGCTTTTGGATTGCCTTAACCGCTTGGGTAAATAGCAGAGCTAAAAGTGCGGCAAATAACGCAGCTACCTTGGTCACCTGTTGGCTTGCCTTGGTGATTGTGGTTCCAGCCTTGGTCAATACCAGCATCGCTTTACTCGACCCAATGCCTTCACGAATTCACTATATAGATAGCCTCCGAGCCGCCAGTGACGATGCCCAAAAAGCGAGTGAAAAGACCTTAGCTCAGTATTTTCAAGATCATCCAGAGCTTGCAAAAAATGGCAGTGGTGCCAGCGATTACGCCACCAAAAAAATTGCTACGATTAATTCTGTCGAACGCGCAATGGCAGCCCAAGATGTACGATTTTTTACGGCGCAACAAGCACAGCAACATAATGCGCAAACGCTACAATATCTCTCCCCCGCACTCATCGCACAAACACTGTTGGTTGATTTAGCAGGCAATGGATTAGCACGTCATCACGCCTTTATGGAAGAAGTTGAAGCTCATCATCAAGCACTACAAGGTTTCTTTGCCAACGAAATTGCCAAAGCCAATCAAAGAGGCGATTTTGCACCTTGTGAGGGTTGTAGCGCAAAGCCAACGCTCACGGATCTTGCGAATATTCCTCAATTTAGCAATGACTTTGCCACACCTGTGAATAACTACACGCCATTAATCTGGTTGCTGCTACTAGCCGTTGGCCTGCTCCTTATAGCAAAACGTCATGTCAACAAGTTAGACAATGCAAATAACAAAGAGGTGTTAGTCGTATGAGTGACGCCTTCACTGCAAAATTGCATCCGCAAACACAAAGCCTGCTCGCGGAGCACCAAGCCAAGTTATTTGAATGGGCAGCGGCATTGGGAGCACCGCTACATTTAGTGTTTCCTCAGCGTTTTGCGGAAAATATCGAAACCCTGCAAGCCTACTTTATAACGCTCGGGCTTGAGCATGAGATTTATTTTGCCAAAAAAGCCAACAAAGCCCAATGCTTTACTCAAGTCGCGTCTAATCACGATATAGGGATAGACGTGGCTAGTGTACAAGAGTTTGAACTTGCCCTAAGCGGTGGTATTCAAGGTGTAAAAATTGGTGTATCTGGTCCGCATAAATCAGATGCCTTGCTTAGCTTAGCGTTTGTACATCAAGCGCTTATCGCCATTGACTCAAGTGCAGAGTTAAGCTCGGTCATTACACTGGCCCGCCAGCGAAAGCGCCCTGCACGGGTGCTACTGCGTTTACAAACACAACCAACTACAGCCTCACGCTTTGGCAGTTCACTGTGCCAGCTTACGCCATTATTAGCTCAGTGCCGAGAATGCAAGGAGTGGGTAAGCTTAGAAGGATTTAGCTGCCACTTAAGCGGATACTGCCCACAAGCACGTGGCCAGAGCATCCATACTTTAATCGATGCGATAGACGAAGCTAGGCAAATAGGACTGTCGCCATCAAAAGTGAATATTGGCGGTGGCTTGCCCGTCTCCTACTTACAAAATGAGCAGTGGCAACAAGCCTTGGACTTTGAATGCTTTTTTGCAGGTAAAACCTTTGCAGGGTTTTATCCCTACCATAATGAGCAAAGCCCTGCGGACACCTTACACGCTATTTTGGCAGTGAAGAACGCGCATGGACAAACCGCATTAGCGGCATTACGCCAAAAGGGCCTAACACTGATGCTCGAGCCTGGGCGCGCACTGCTTGATGAGGCTGGTATTAGCTTGTTTAAAGTACAAGGGACAAAGCCATACCTAGGCACATCTGACTGCCATATCGCTACACTTTCGGGCTCAAGCTTATCGCTGTCAGAACAGTGGTTTGAAAGTGAATACTTGCCGAGCCCGCTGTTACTCACTGCACATTCAAACCGCAAATCAGGAACGTATCGCGTGGCCTTTGGCGGAGCAACCTGCCTAGATAGCGACATGCTAAGCTGGCGGTTTATTCCCTTGTCGCAACTACCACAACGCGATGACCTCATGATTTACCTCAACACCGCAGGATATCAAATGGATTCAAATGAATCCGAATTTCACTCTATGCCATTGCCACGAAAAATCGTCGTAACGTGGGAGAACAATACACTTTCTTGGCAGCTACTTAGCTAAAAGTTACCCAACAACACAACGTAAAGGAGCCTATTTATGAACATAAATGCGCAGCATTCGCTCGCCTCGACATTACACCTAACCCCTTATTTAAGGGTATCGCAAAGCATTGGTAATACCCCGCTAATGCAGTTTTTAAGTCTACCAAACGGTAGCAAACTGTATCTTAAGCTTGAGCAGTTTAACCCCACCGGTAGCGCTAAAATCCGAATGGCGAAGTCTATGTTAGATGAAGCAGAAGCCAGCGGCCAACTGAAGCCGGGGGGCTGGGTCGTTGAGTCAACCTCCGGCAATACCGGTGTTGGTCTTGCACTGCTTGCAGCTGAGCGTGGCTATCGCTTTACCGCTCTTGTAGATAACCATGCGGTAAAAGAGAAAATCAGCAATATGAAAGCTTTTGGCGCGGAAGTGATCTGTGTTAGCGAAGCTGGAGACGACAGCTTATCGACTGATATTCGCGATGCGATGGCCGCAAAGCTGGCACAAGAACAAGGCGCATTTTGGACCGCCCAGCACAATAATTTTGCCAATAGTCGCGGTTATACAGGACTTGCGCAAGAGGTCTTTTATGAACTTGGTGAACACATTACTCACCTTGTCGGTGCGGTTGGCACAGGTGGGTCGCTATGCGGCACAACAAGGGCTTTGCGCGACTTAGGTTGTCATCAACTCACAACGATTGGGGTTGAGCCTGTGGGTTCTGTGATTTTTGGTGGACCAGGACTGAATTATCATCAATCAGGAACGGGGACGCCGGAAGGCGCTGAGATAGGTCCAGTTATTGAGTATGAACTCATCGACAAAGGCGTGAAGGTATCTGACAAACGAGCGTTTAATACCGCCAGATACCTTGCCAAGCATTACGCCCTAATGGTCGGTGGTTCGGCAGGTGGGGTTATATACGAAGCGCTACAGGCGTTAAAAACCGCCCCCGCCGATAGCTTATTCGTGGTGCTCGTTTGTGACGGTGGTGAGAAATATCTCGATACCGTATTCAATGATGATTGGATGGCAAAACACGACCTTATCGACATTAACATCGAGCAAGAGCTCGATGACCTATTAACGCAATATAAACCTGCCGCGAGAGCCTAACCATGACCCAACAAACTGTTCTGCCGATACTAAATGAAGCCCGATTGGCGCAACTTGATTTTCCCTATAGTAAAGTCATTGAGGTGGTGGAAAATGCCTTTCGCTCACTGCATCAC
This sequence comes from Pseudoalteromonas sp. BMB, assembly GCF_001709235.1. Lineage (NCBI taxonomy): Bacteria > Pseudomonadati > Pseudomonadota > Gammaproteobacteria > Alteromonadales > Pseudoalteromonadaceae > Pseudoalteromonas > Pseudoalteromonas sp. BMB. The sequence goes on along the minus strand of NZ_MBQA01000001.1, from coordinate 195,089 downwards.
CCTGACTCTGCCAACCCACTTAAAGTGATTATGACGCCACAAGATGGCCGCTCCATCGCCTATAGTATGGCTGGCCGAGATGCAGCTAGTAATACCGTTGGCTTTAAAGTGGTCTATGAATACGATCCTGACAGAAGCCGTAACCAATATCAGTTTTACTCTTTTATCTTCCTTTGCGATGATGCCACAGGCCACCCTGTGGCCCTCATGGATGTAAAAGAACTAGGCCCTATGCGCACATCGGCCACCTCCGCTTTGTTTGCAAAATATGCCGTTCATTCAGATGCTAAAAATGCGTTGGTTGTGGGCACAGGTGTTCAAGGGCAAATCGCTTTACCTATGCTCGTCACGGCATTACCACAACTCACACATCTAACCGTCCACGGCAGCTATCAAACAGGTTTGGAAGCGGTTCAGCAAAAACTAAAGGAGCATCACCCACAGCGACAAGTTGCGGTATCACAAGACTTAGAAGCTTCAGTAAGACAAGCCGATGTGATCCTTGCCGTTACTGGGTTGTCCGCCAAAGAGAACATTAAATATGAGTGGTTAAAACCCGGCGCTGTGGTGATTTTAGTTGGCTATGGAATCGAAAAACCAGTGCTACACCGAGCTGATAGATTGCTCACAACGGATGCAGAACAAATGAAGGTCACCGGAGACGATTTATTAGACGAGAACGGTAAACTACCCGCTGTTGATGCAACTTTGACGGAAATACTAAACGATGAGAAGCCGGCACGCACCCACCCTGATGAAATTATCTTTGTCTATAACAGCGGCATGATCATTACTGACGTGGCGCTCGGACGAGCGGTTGCAGACTTTGCCATCACACAAGGAAACGTGGAGGAAGTAACGCTATGGTAGCTTCAGCACGCGCCGATATTTTTAAAGTAAGCCAGCTCGCAGGGCCACTTATTCTGACCAATCTACTCTACGTGGCAATTGCAACGATAGATCTTATCATGCTCGGGATGTTGAGCCCGTTAGAACTGGCTGCTGGCGGCCTCGCCATTGGTATTTTTAATCAATTTAGAACCATGGGAACGGGCGTAGTCACGGCAACGGGTAATTTGGTGTCTGATGCAATCGGCAAGGCTAAACTAGATCAGATCACTCCTCTTTTTAACGCCAGCATGCTTATCGGAACTTTTTTGGGTCTGGCATTCGCTGCCATGATGTTTGCCATAGAGCCATTTTTAAGGTTTATCGGTACATCCGAGGCAATTGCCAATTTGACGACCCAATATTTAACCGTTGTCGCTTTGGGCCTATTACCTTGTTTTTGGTTTCAAAGCGTACGGCATTTTAGTGTTGGATTGAAAAGGCCAGGGCCATTGATGTTGATAACCGGCGTATCTGTTGTCCTCACTATCGTGCTCAACTATGGCCTAATTTTTGGTCAGCTTGGTCTACCACAACTCGGTTTTGTGGGGGTTGCGGCCGCCACGTGCATCGTGCTGTATTTATCGTTTTTGCTGTTTATACTATTTGCCAAGCGCGATGACGTACTCAGCCCCTACCTCACTATAAAGTTTTGGCAAACCGACCGCGAAGCACTTAGCAAAACATGGAAAATGGGCGTGCCAATTGGCGCAACTTACGGACTTGAAGCTGGGTTTTTCACCGTGCTTGCGTTATTTGTGGCAACACTCGGCGTTAATGCGTTAGCCGCCCACAACGTGGTAAGCCAAATGGTGTACATCGTATTTATGGTATCTGCCGGCATTTCATCTGCTTGTTCTATTTACATCAGCGAAGCCAATGCTGCGGGGGACTTTCACCATGCGAAACGCATCGGCAATTTGGGGATTATTTGCGGTGCCGTGGTCATGTCTGCTTTCGCCTTAATCTATTTATTCACACCCGAATTTGTGCTGCGGCCATTTTTAAGTGCAGAAGAATTACAAAACTCCGATGTCGTTGTTATCGCCATAGAGCTACTCGTTATTGCCGCCTTTTTGCAGTTTTTTGACGCGTGGCAAAATATCGGGCTCGGTATCTTGCGTGGACTTGGCGATGTTAAAAGCACCCTAATGCTGTCTTTAATTGGTTATTGGTGCATTGGTCTTCCCGGTGCGTGGTTATTTCAAGAGTTTTTCTCTTTGGGGATTTTGGGTGTTTGGTACGCCTTAATGTTAGGACTTGCGGTCACAGCGCTATCTGAGATCTGGCTTTTTAATCATAGGGCTAACCGTTTGCTTGAGCCCACATTACTCAAGGAGCAAAACGCATGACAACGACAATGCCAAACCCAGCCCGCAAAGAAGTTATTGCACTGCCGCCCTATGGTGCAGGACAAACCATTGAGCAAGCAACAGCGCGTAATCTCCACTCCAATATGATAAACCTCTCAGTGAATGAAAACCCTTTAGGGCCGAGCCCTGCAGCGCTTAATGCTTTTAAGGCACAGCTGCATACCGCTAGCTGCTATCCAGACAGCCAATGCACAGAGCTAAGCGAGCAGCTGGCAACTAAACTTAACGTTGCCAGAGAACAAGTTGTACTCGGCAATGGCTCTGAGGATGTACTCTCAATGCTCTGCAAAGCCTTTCTCAGTCGAGGTGATAAAGTGTTAGTGGCTAAGCCTACCTTTGCGCTTCATGGGATTTACGCCAATATGATGGGGGCAAAGGTAGTGGAGGTGCCGATGCAAAGCGATTTGTCCTATCGAATTGATGATTGGCTCGATGCTATCGCACATCACCCAGACTTAAAAATGCTGATGCTTGCTAACCCGTCCAACCCTGTAGGTTGTACGTTTGATGCCAATAATTTGCAGCGCCTTATTGATGCCTGTCCGCTCAATACGATTATCGTCATCGATGAAGCATACTGCGAGTACGCACAAGGCCATAAACAGTTTGTCGACAGCTTAACGCTACTTCAAACACAGCCCCGCCCCTACGCGGTATTGCGGACTTTTTCCAAAGCCTATGGTCTTGCAGGGCTTAGAGTGGGCTACGGCGTAATGGCAAATGCACAATTGGCGGATTATCTGCACCGCGTACGTACTCCTTACAATGTAAATCGACTAGCACAACTTGCAGCGATCGCGGTACTACAAGATCCCTCCTATTTGGCAGACACGGTCACGCAAACGAATCGCGAGAGGGAAAAACTCAGCGCCGCCCTCACTGAGCTGGGTTATTTTGTCGCACCAAGTCTAGCCAACTTTTTATTTATTGATGTCAAGCAGTCGTCTGAGCATGTCGCATCTTTGCTGCTGCAACAAGGAATAATGATAAAACCTTGGCTAGAATCAGGTTTTGATCATTTTGTGAGAGTAAGCATCGGGCTGCCAGAGCAAAACCTTAGGGTGCTTGAAGCCTTTAAACAGTTGTAAGTATCGCCCTCTACGAGGGCTTTTAAGCACAAGCTGCCTGCTGATTTAAATGGTAAAGTACTTGGCTGTCGGCCTTATGCGTAAATAAGGTCGACTTTTCTGGAAAGTACTTGCCTGCTTTAGCAGCAGCAAAGATGTCTTCAATTTGAGGAGCACGACAGATAGCAGTGACAACATGAGCGTCATCACTCAGCTCAACTTTATTTTTAGACCACAGCTCCTCAAACGCTGGCAGTGACTGCAGTGCTCTACGCAACTGGGTCTGAATAAGATAAGAATCGCGTGTCGCGCGTCGTAGGACAAAATATAGAGCAGCTTTCCCCAACCAAATAGTATAATCGGCCTCAGTCTCCAAGGACTCACAGATATCAAAATTGCTTAGGTGCTGTTTGAATTTGGTAACATCTACAGCTTGTGTGTAAGATGCCTGCACCGCGAAACTCGTTATCACCGCATCTTGCTGTGGGACTAACCATGCCATCATCCGAGATTGAGGCGCATGACGTTGGCTTGCTGCAAACATCCTGTGATGTCCATCTGCAATTAGCCATTGCTGGTGCATTGAGATCTGCTGCCTGAATTCTTGTAGCACGTAAGGGCTTTCAACAGCATAGAGGCGATGAGTACACTCACCGCAATCACTGTACCACTGCGCAGTTTCAACACATTCCGCTTGCCATCGCACCTCATCCAAGTCAAGTTTTCCGACCAAAAGACAAGGGGGTAACAGCAACTTCTCGCTCTGAACACGCTTTTTCAGCGCCATAGCATGGGTAACCGAAACCGACTCGTGAGGCAGAATTGCTTGCTCAGGTAACGCTGAAACGTCGAGCTCGCCCAAAATGCCGGTAACCAAAATATCACCTTGCTCCACTTGGTAAAGATGAAGTGGTCCATCCGTTATTGTGATCATAAAATAAACCTTGCACCAATTTAGATACAATATAACATAACAATTACTGGGTAACATCAAGTTTACATGACAATTTATACTTAGCTGGCTATTGGAAGTAAATTCAAAGCAGTTAGCGCTAAAACTGGCTGCTAGAAAGGCATTAATAATCCGATTAGCTACAAACATCCACCGCCAGCGCTAATTTCTCAATACCATGTGCGGGCAGCCAGCGTTTGTACTCAACAAAACCATGCTTATTATACAATTTTATCGCAGGTGCATTTGCGGTCGCAGTTTCAACAATCACTTTTGCAGCATCAAACTCCGTTAAAGCAAAATGTAGTAATTTACCCGCAATCCCTTTGCGAAAATAACTGGGATCAACGGTCAGGCTATCTATTTCTAGCGTTTTCTCAACAATGACAATTTCAATGACAGCAGCAAGATTTTGATTTTCAAAATATCCATAAAAGTGACTCGTCGCACCGCATATATCTTCTATCGTTCGAGATAAAGGCGGAAAATAACTCGCCCCAATTAACTCTGCTTCTATTTTGTATGAGCGTTGAAATACATTGAAAATCTCTCTCGCCACCAACGCATCGCGATTGTTTAATTTTTGGATCATATATTCCGCTTCCCAAACGTTCCCATAATTGTACCAACTGGTAATCAAAAAAGTACCAATCTATTAGTCAAAACACAACGCAACCAGTTGAAAGATTTCCAAGTTTCATGGAAATGCGATATAAATGGACCAGGATCATTGCTTTTATTAATACCAAGGAGGTGCCCTATGTCGTTGGCTAAACACACACTCGATTTATCACTCACGGATAAAGTGTGGTTCAAATATGTGACTCTAAAAAACAAAAATGAATTGAACGATAAGTCACGGGTGTCACTCAAATCTATCGCTGCGCTGGGCATGCTTTCTGGTGGCGCTGAGTTTTTATTTGCATTACTCGTCTTCGCCTTGGCTATCACAGCATCCTTTATTGATGGTGAGTACCCACGCTATATTGCTTTTCCTGCTTGTTTAATCGCATTTTTAATTATCTTTTTCACTAAAAGAGTCATGCTGTACAAAAAACTTGGCTTTGGCTCTCAATGGGTGATGGACGTGTCGAAAAACCAATTAACCATTTCGCCCAAAGCGATAAAAACAAAGGTAACTGGTACGCAAAAAATTGCTAGAGAAGACATTACTGAAATCACCTTTCATTACTTGCTATTGAACGACCGCAAAGGCGGAAGAATAAAAACCACGGCCAATTTATGCTTTGCCGAAATCTTATTAAAAGATGGTACAAAAGTAGAACTCAATGGCACCCGGATCGGCTTTTTTGACTTACTCTACTTGCTTATATTCTTTGACTATCCCTTAGTTTATCGAAATACGTCTGCAGGCGGCAGCTCTGATATTGCTATCATTTTACTGAGACTACTCTCTCTTTCTGCCATTGCCGCCGGTCTTGCTAAGCTTGCGCTGAATTAAAAAGGTTCACGCTTATTCTCGTGTAAATTGTGTAATAAGCGCTTCTCCTTTGTCGCCATTGATTTTCTCAATGGCCTCGAGCATTTCAATGATCCGTTGACGGTCAAACGGATTAGTGATGGTATTGCGCACATCGTCGATGATGGCCTCTAAGTAATTAAATAAGCTTTCCGTAGCGTGTTGATCCGCACTTGAGCGAAACAGTATATTTTTAAACGCTTCCAACACATTGACCATGACATAGCCATCGGTCTTTGCATAGTTTCTTATCGGAGTAAAATTATCATGCAGTAATTCATCAAAAGACGCTTCGTGAATATATAAAAGCGGCTCATTTTTAGCGTGTTTAAAGGAGTAGTTCACATCGCAAATATCCAAACGCTGGATAAGTAAAATACTCAGCATATCAATCGCCTTTACCGCAGTACCGGGGTCATTAATTCCTGGGCTCATGGCCTTCACTGCAATCTCCGAGATTTGTGTTAAGCCATAGCGATAATGGTCGCTGATATACTCTTCAACATAAAAAATAAAACAGCTAAGTAACGCATCATGTAGCGCCTCATCTTCACTAAGGTCCTTGTTGCACTTAAGAAATGGATAGCCTTTAACGGTAAAAAACCCTTGTTTAACTGCAATATATATTTTTAAGTCATGTTGCTCACACAACCCGCACAGTTTGTCACTGTGTACTCCCTTAAAATACCCCTCTTCTGTGCTGGGTAGGTTATGCCAACTCGAGAAGTCAGGAAAGTTATCAAAAGGCTGCTCTTGCTGTTTAGTGATAATATTCTTCATCTCATTTTTGGTGTTGTTAAACAGGTCATTTAGCACATTATCGACCTGTATGGCGCGGGAGATTGAATGGATAAAAAACACAAAAAAGCCTAAAGAGATCAGTCCAAACACCAGCGAAAATAAAACCCCTAACGCCGGGATCCCAGTTTCACCATTGCCCACGCCACGAATGTTTATCAGCATAATGATGGCATAAATGATACTGCCGAGATAAAACCCCAATACCAGCTGGTGCGACTTTCTGGTGATAAGACCTGGCAGTACTCTAGGTGATAACCCAGCGCTGGCATTATTCAGCACAATCATCACCATTGAAAAGCTAAATACCGTCAATGAGATGATACTACCCACGAGCGTGCTTAAGATGGTTCGTGCGTTCTCTTCACTGTCGACAAGTACAATCGCTATAAGCTCCTTAAAGTTGCTGATAGGAGCTGCATATTCAAGTGCCGTGGTTATGAGCGCGAAAATGAAAAATGCAACTGCAAGTAAAGAGGGGTAGAAACCGATACTACTTATTAGTTCGCGATAATTTTCCGCTAACTTGCGAGGTGTGAACATAGCTATCCTTACACTTTGAGGATCGAGTTATACCAACTTGCTTTACTTAAATGGCCTATTTTGAGGCAAGAATTTTGCAGTTTAGTTGTTCTAAATGAGAAATTCTTAACGCAGTTAGCGGCGAATTTGCTCCTTAAAATTGCACATGTATTAAGTAAAATTGGTATTGTATAGCCTAGCAAGACTTGAGCAATAGAGTAAGTAAAGCAGCTAGAGTTTTAAGAGGTTAGCTTTGAAGGGCTAGCAAAACTAACCCTAAAACTTACTTGCGATTAAGCAATAATCAAGAAGCCAACAAAGGCAATTGCAGCCGCAATCAACGCGTAAGGTAGCTGAGTGATGGCGTGACTGACTAAGTTACAATCTGAGCCTTGGGCTGCTAATACCGTAGAGTCCGAGTAGAAACACGCTTGGCTTCCAAATGATGATGCCGACAACAACGCACCTATCACCAAAGGAATATTAGCATCTACAGCAACGGCCAATGGCATCACGATAGGAATAGTCACGGCGAAGATCCCCCAACTAGAGCCTGTTGCAAAAGCCAAAATAGCCATCGATAAAAACACCATCGCAGGCAGTAAACCAGCTGTCATATAAGGACTCAGCGCATTTATCACATATTGTGGCAATAACAGTTGATCGCACACATCCTTAAAGATAAATGCGGCGATAACCGTTCCTATCGCGGGTAGCATGCATTTAAAACCATTGATCATTTGCTCAAGCATGTCTGCAAGCGGCATCAACCTTTGCACCATATAAAATGGGATAGTCACTGCCAAAGTCGCTAACAAGCCTTTCCATACATCAATGTCAAAATACACCGTAAACGCCACCAGCAAACCAATAGGCACCAAAAAGTTAACCAGTTTACCTTGAGTGTCGGCTTGTTCAAATTCCTGCTCAATGGCTTTTGCAGCATAGTGATCCGGTGTATGTACTTCTTCCAAATCAACCTGCTCAAGCGCAGGTTGTCCTTGCTTAGCTGCAAGCTCTGCTTTTTTCATTGGACCGAATAGTGGCACAACACCAAATATCACCAGTGGCACCATAATTACAGCCACCCAAGCATACAGCATGTAAGGAATGGCCTGAATATACGTGCTGATCCCCTGTCCTTCTCCCGCGACACCGTTATCAACCAACAAACCGCCAAAGAACACCGCCCAAGTCGAAAGTGGTACTAAAACACAGATAGGCGCAGCGGTTGAATCCACAACATAGGCAAGCATTTCCCTAGAAATCTTAAACTTATCGGTAACGCGGCGCATCGTCTCACCAACCGTCAGCGCATTGAGATAATCATCAATAAAAATGATCACACCTAAAAAATAGGTCATAAGCAAAGACGACTTTGGCCCTTTTGCCATTTTCAGTGCATTACGTCCAAATGCTAAGGCACCGCCCGTGTGCACCAACAGCGCTATCAAAGCACCAAACGTACCACATACAAGAATAAGCCAGCCGATGGTTTCATCGCCCATCACTTTTAGCGAAGCATCAGCAAAATTTGCCAATACGGTGGCAGGGTCTAACAATGCGAGTCCTACAAGCGCCCCTAAAACAAGGGACAAGATAGGACGACGTAAGATAATTGCAAGCGTCAATACGACGACTGGGGGAATGATGCTAATTGCACTTGGCTCAGCCATGCGAAGTTCCCAAATCAAAGGAATTTGAGCAGCGGAAAAAAGGGACGCAACATCGGCTATAAACAGCGGTTGATGCAGTCTTATCCGTTTCCCAAATTCAGAACAAAAGGTTAAAATCACAGGCACTTAATGCGTGTGAGGATCTGCCTAATATTGGGTTGACGAGTTGACTGTATGGCCCTCATTGAAACATCGCGGAGAAAATATACAGAATTTGACTTTGCGTCAATTTATTTTTTGTCTAATGCTAGTTTTGCCATGTGCTTATTTACTTGCTCTATCTCTTCAGCGGTCAATTCGGCGTAGCGTCTAGGATAAGACCACCCGTACCCCCAACGAAATGGCGTAGGTAAATAAGGCAACCCACCAAGTCGCACACCCGCTAACATCAAGGTTGCCACTTCTTCTTGACCTACCGCAGCAACACATTTTTGCAAGGCAATGTCGGCATTTTCGCGCTCTATAGCGGTACCACCTTTCCAGTAGGCAAGGTCATGCGCCTTACAACAGCTCAACCACAGTTCATTTTGCGCCAAAGTACCATCAGGAAATGCACTACAACCATCGCTTGTGAATGGCTTTAATTCATCGGCACTGCCGTGACTAGATGCAAACAACAGCGAGAATATAATTACTATTTTTTTTATCATCGTAAATTACCGTATGGCTACTTTCATAACTTCCAAGCTTAGCTGGCGCACCTTACACTTTCATTTCCATCAGCTGCGCATCTTCACCATAACTTTTGCATACCTTAATTGGCTTTGGAACAAAGCCTAGTTTCAACCAAAACCCTACGCTATTTTGTACAGCCACGAGCCGAATGCGACAGTACCCCATTTGGGTCGCCAACTCAACTAAGCGTTTAATCATCAAGGCACCTATTCCCTGCCCAGATACGGCTTGTGAAACAACTAGGTCATGTAGAAACAACGACGAACTAGGCGGCTGTTCAGGAAGTAATGTAAACAAACTCGGCGGCTTTTCATCGTACCAAGGGTGCGCCAGCAAATAGGCATCCACGGCTCGATATTGTTTAAAAACAAAACAACTCTTTGGCGAGCACATCCATTTACTTTTTAGGATATCCACAGTTTCCGGCGCAACATCATGATACGCCTGATTTTGTAGCGTTAGGATCTCAGGCCACGACGCATCTTCGATAGCGTAATAAGTCATAATTTACTCACATACAGCACAGAGACTAATTGCATCCTATACACCACCATTTTGGCCTTCTTGAAATATAAGAATGGGATTTGGGTTCTAGGGTTTTACGACTATTGGCATCAAAAACGCCGAGCACTAATGCAATGACAGGCGCGTCATCTATTGCACCTAATGTGCTACCACACTCAGGGCAAAAAGCGCGCGATGAATAATCCGAAGAACGCCACACCTTAGGCGCACCGCCAGGCCCATCCCAGCTTACCTCTTCACTTGCGAACTCTACCCATGCAACGGTTAGTGCACCGCTATGTCTTTGGCACATTTTACATGAGCAGGTATGAGGGTTACGAGGGACGCCAATCGCGGTAAAACGGATCTGCCCACATAAACATCCTCCAACAAAATTGACAGCCATCCTTGTGTTTCCTTAGTATTTCGCCATTATCCTAAACTAAGTACGATAGTAAATTACCGTGCCTATTAAAGTTCCAAGTGAAACACAAAACTGAACACTAAGCCACTGAATTTGTGAAGAATTAGGTAATTTTCCTTAGCTATGCACTTTTACCATCGAAGCTATCGTGGGGCTCGCCGGCAAGTTCATACTTCAATACTCCAAGCTCCTGATAATAATGCATGATATCAATAAAAGATTCATATTCTCTTTGCGGTGAAACCGTCAACGCAAAGCACCCATCATCAAATTGCTCGCTCTCCACGCCAGATAGAGTAAGCTCTTGAAGTAGCTCTATGTTTTTGGCATTTTCCAACTCGTTTGTAAAGCAGACCCGCAAAGAGTGGTACTCACTTCGAGCCACTATATCGATTGCGTCTAAAGAACCTTCGGTATCTGGTGCAACCAAAACGTGGTCGTCATAGTTAACACCAAAAGCAAAAAGCGGTGCACCTTTTATCTGATAAATATTATCGCCTACTGCCGTCGCAACAATCAATTCTTCAGCACATCCTAGGGGATGGTTTTTAAAAGTAAACCGTACTTTGTCAGTAACTACATCATTCATATGGATACAAACCGCCTTTACATGGACTGATCTCGCTTTATCTAACCGACCGTAAGTCCAACAAATAAAAGTTACCCACAATTACAAGGTGTTACTTGTATATGGGCTTAGATTGCCAACATGATGCAGTAGCAAAGCTGAAGAGAAAATTAAGCAATGATCTTAAAGAAGAGTGATGGCTGTTCAAGTTCAGAGCGAAGCTAGCGCAATAACCCCTAGCGTTTACCCCAAAGCACATCAATTTCTTTACCGTCTTTAACAAACTCTAGCTTCACCGTCACTTTGGTACCATTTTGTGACTGAGGAAAAATGCGTGTACATTGCAATACATAGTGGGCGAAAAAGCGGTTATAGAATCCATGTTCGCCCATATCATCAAAAAGATTAAATGCTTGTTCAAGCACAGAATAATTCCCTTCTTGGTGATAAGCGAGATTAAGTTGCGCAAAGCCATCGCATAGGTTTTTAATGTCCTGCAAAATCCGCGGATGCAACTCGACTATTCCTGCTAGGGTTTGGAATTTGCTCGCACCTAGCCTGCGCCAATCCCGCTCTTTACATGCAAGTTTTCGACATCCCTTTGCTTTGAGATATTGATATGTCGCCAGAGCCACTTCGTTATGAGAGTTAAGTTGCGAATTTAACAATGCCTCAAAAATCGCATCATATAATTTCACTCGATTTTCTATAGTTGCCCGCTCAGGAAGTATTTTATGATTAATGGGTAATGCAGCGGCAAGCGAGGTGGACAGTCTTCGACTATCAAACTGACCTAATAAAGGCAGTAACTGAACAAACGCGTCATGGTCAAGATGTAAGGACTTAACGATTCGCACATTATCGGCATCTTTGAGTATCTCGCTCAATCGGTGTTTTGTATCCTCATATTCAAACTCTGGGATCATACCCCATACCGATAAATCATCGACCAAGTGGTCCAGCTCGTTATTGGTCACACTCGCCTCTTGCTGTTCATGTACGAGCGTCAGACCCAACGTAAACTCGCGTAGCTTAGGCGGCGTTGATGTTGAAAAGGCCGCCATCTGTGCATCAAAGCTGAGATAGTAATGACGTTTATCGCCATTAATATCATCTTGATAACCACGCATTCCAAGCGTAGCAAGTTGCACTCTATTTAGCTTGTCTCTCGTTTCAATGGTTTTAAATGAATAGCTGTTACGGCTCATGGCCGACCAAGCACCAAAGCCTAAATTGAACCCATAGGCTTGCTTGATTTCAGTACTGGTTTGAAAGAAGAAGCGCTCTATCTCGATTTCATCTTGGTAACTAGGCTGAGTGATAGTACCAACCCGCCCAAATAGCGCATCAAGATGCACCTGCTCTAGGCCTTTGGTGGTTAACCTCGCCTCAAGCAGCGATTGATGACTGGATAAACGTGTATATTCAAACTTAACACTTAACTCGGCTTTTAGCTTTGCAGCTGTTTCAATATTTGCTAACACCGTTTTTTTAATGGTCAGCAGCTCGCTTTGAAGTCGTTCTAAACTGTCCGTTAGTGGATCAAGCTGTAAGCGATCTTTTAATCTTAAGATCAGGTCGTTTTGCGCTTCATCGGGTGATTCTGTTGCGACGAGTGAGAGGATTTCTTCAACCTTATCCAGAGGTGCGTTGAATACCCCTGTCAAAATACTCGAATAAGCTTGCTTAAATCCGGTTTGGTCGGCAAATTTGGCGTTCACTCCCCCAGTGATTGTTAAAGCGGTATTCGACAATGTTGATTTTTTAATTGCGAGGAAAGTATGGTGTGGTTTATCCAAGCGTTTAGAAAAGACAACACGAAAGCCACCACGGATCTCGATATTAAGGTCCACATTCAAAGCCGAATCAAGGTTAATATCAAGTAATTCTCCTTGATCCAACCAGCGGCTAAACATATCGAGATTTTGCGCGATTATATCTGACCACCTAAAATTGGCGCTCACCGTTAACGCCCCCGCCGTTTCCATCATTAATGCATTGTTAGGTGCCAGAGACTTAACATCCTCCACATCGAAAATAACCGGCATAGTTGCAAGGTCGCGGCCTAAGGCAAGACCCACAGCTTCATGTGGTTGATGGCAAAGGTAGGCTGCTAGTTTACATTGTGCCTGCCCATCTGTATTGATACCAAGCAGCTCCGCTTTGGAGGCACCGGTGAGATCAAAGTCAATGTGTGTGCTGTATTTTATCCAGCACACCTCATCACTATAGGTAAGTGTTGTGGTAGGTTCGAGATCTGCATTAACCTCTTTTTGCTCACCAATAATACCGTCTTCATCGATAACAGTGCTTGCGTTGATAAGCTCTATCTTACTTTCACCGGTAACACTTGCGGTTATCCCCTCCAATGCGAAGCTATGGCTTTCTACTATTTCCCCGCGCCAAGGTAACAAATCACCATGATAGTCTTTAAGTGGTGTGAAGGTAGTCTCGACAAGCGTTTGTAAGCCCGCCATATTCAGTTCAATCGTCATCGAATTTCCTTTTCATCTGAAGTGGAATTATCTAACCTAAGCTCCGATTAACTATAGCTGTAATTTAACCCTGAGAGGATAATTTCAGACCAATAATCCCAATCACTATCAACAGCAAACTGAGTAGCTTAAGTGATGACAACGGCTCTTTAAAATAGACAAAGCCAACAATAATCGACCCTAGCATACCAATGCCAACCCAGACAGAATAAGCAACGCTAAGCGGTAAAGTTCGTAGTGCAACACTGAGAAAGTAGAAACTTGCGGCCATCGCCACTAAAGTAATAATTGAGGGAACAGGCTTCGTAAAACCGTTGGTAAATTTCAAACCAATAGCCCAAACGACTTCCAATAAACCTGCAAAAACAAGTAGCAACCAGCTCATGACAACTCCAAAATGGGGTCGTCCCCGCCAGTAAAAGAAAGCTCTGGAGGTCGTCCACCAGAGCGAAAGCAAATTAGCACGCCCGTGAAGCTAATTCAAGTTTCACGGCAGACAAACTAAGACTCAATTAAAATTGTAAAAGAGCGAGGGCCTGTTGACCTTTGCTGTTTAATTTTTGTTCTTCTGAGTGTGTTTTGGTCGCGACGCTCGACTTGTCGCCTAGTAATCTAGGCAAAAGTTGGCATTTCTACTGTGTTATCACCAGACTTACATAGAATGACTATGCTACGCTGGCTCTGCCTTGTATAAATACCAATCAAACTGCTGCAAAAACAAACTTGAAAGGTCAACAGGCCCTAATAGCCTAAAAAATCGCAGTTCGCCGTGACAGACAACACCTTCCAACCATCTTGCTCTATCTGCTCAATCTCTTGGTTGAGTGAGTTAACGTCTGGTCGTGGCCAAAAAAAATGCTTTTTCTTGTTAAATATTACAACTCTTCTCACGCGTCTCTCCATGCGCAATTATCAAACCGGCTAAGTATACAGCACAACAAAAAAGGTACAAAGGCAAATAATGGTTACGATTATATGATGATTTATCACCGTTTTAGTGTGGGTAAGACCGCTACAAGTTTTATTATTCATCATGTCCAGCTCAAAGGACGTAACACCAAAGGCTGCAAATCAATACATTACTCACGTTTACCCTTAGGTGATATTACTTCGCATGTTGGCGTACAAAGCTATCAAGCGCCGCAACCGACTTAATCACATAGAGTGTTTTGGTTTGCGTGCTTTGCTCTAACTGCGATAAGAATTCTTCATTCCAAAATTGTGGACAGCGCCTTAACGTTTTAATACTGGCAACCGTCCCTTTAAACACTGAGCTACCATCTGGCCAGCCTTCAGGCTTAGTGATCATGCTTTTTAAAAGACGTTTTATCACAAACCAATAACTCACTCGATATGGTAAGTCGATGTAGACTAAGGTATCTGCTGCATCTAAGCGCTGTTTAAACGCATCTAACGGACCAAAGCCGTCAATGATCCACGCATCAGTATTCAATATGTTTTGATGTGCTTTATCAAAAGCGGCTCTGTCAACAAACTCGCCATTTGCTTGGTAGAGCATCGAGTCTAATTGATATAAAGGGATGCGTATTGCCGCGGCCAGTCCTTTACTCACCGTAGACTTGCCGCTTCCCGGTTTACCAAAAACTGCTACTTTCTTCATGTAACCTCCTTGCTGTGGCCCCACAAGGCAGATACAAAAAAACCCACCTTACTTTGGTGGGTTCATTAAAAAAGCACACAAAACCACCACTCCTAAGGAATGGTAATAATTCGTGTACTTGTGAGAAATAGTTTTATATTCATACCGATACTTTCACGCAATGATTAATTCTTGTCAAGCACATACAAGGCCAGATGAGTGAATTGAGAAGTAGCATCACTTTGTGGGCTGGCGAGTCACTAACTTTGGCATCGCTACTGTCTACTCAACAGTAAGTTACCGCCAGATAGCGCCAAAAATGAAGCACATGCACGATTAAAACGTTTAACCAGTTTAGGTTTACTAAACCACTGCCTTAGATACAGCCCAATAACAGCGTACATAGCGATAGCCACTATTTCCAGAACGAGAAAAGTAGCTCCCAATAGTAAAAATTGCTCTGTCACATTTTTTGCAACGTCGACAAACTGAGGGAGAAAAGCGGTAAATATCAAAATTGCTTTTGGATTACCCGCAGCAAGGGCGAACTCTTGTTTCATCAGTCCGATAATGCTCAGATTGCGGACATCATCTGAAACTGGACTAACGTCTGAGCGCCATAAATTATAAGCAATCCATAATAAATAGAGCGCGCCACAAGTTTTAATGGCTAGAAACAATATTTCCGACGTATACAGCACAACTGCAAGGCCTGACGCGGCAAGCGCTATCATCACACAAAATGCGGCGAGCCTTCCAAGTCCTGCAAGTAGAGCTATACGAAAACCGTAACGACGAGCATTATTTAGCGCTAAAAGATTATTTGGACCTGGTGCCATATTCAAGGCAAAGCACGCTGGGATAAATAAAAGTAGTGTCCAGATGTCCATAGCCTTTCCTTTAAAAAATATTGGCTCAGCGATTAAATTCTGACTTTAATAACCCAAAGCACGTTAGGTCGTGAAATTGTTCTTTCCAATATCCACTTTGTCGTCTAACCCCCTCAGCTTTAAAACCTAACTTTTCTAGCACAGCCTCTGATGCATGATTCCCCGGCACCGTATCTCCTTGAATTCGATTCAGTGCGCCACATGCTAGTAAACCACCAAACGCGGCGGAGATAATTTGGTGTAATGCTTCAGTGGTATAACCCTTTCCCCAAAATTTCGGCATCAAATCATAACCGATAACTGCATTTTTCATCGCTGAGTTCCATGAGTTAAAACCACACGTACCTATAAGCTGCTCAGTGTCTTTTAATCGGATAGCCCAACGGATCCCAACACCGCTATCAAATCGAGAATGAAAGAAATCTATGAGTTTTTCAGCTTGTAATCGCTCACTAAACGCCTCTAAATCGTAGTATTTCACTACCTCAGGGTTTGAAAATAGTTCAAAAATAGCATTACTGTCGCATTCGGATAGCGCCGTAAGCTTCAAGCGTGGTGTTTCAAATTCTGGAAATTGCATATTGATCTCCTTAACATTCAAAACGCAATACAGAGATAACTTCAAACCGGGATAAATAGCATGGTGAAAGTTAACTATACTGCGCGAAATAGCACTTTGACTGCATCTAAAAAATGGCCGGATTGCGGTTGTTTAGTATTAAAACTTCTACCACCATCGTCTTCGACCACAATACTGTAATTACCTGACTCAAGTTCAGCGGTATACCACTGCATAAACTCAGAGAACGACTTAGCAATCACAAACTTTTCGTCTTCATCACGACCAAAGTTTATCACTTGTCCAACTGTGCCATTTTCGGCCGGATCAAAATCTAAACCAAGGTAGTTGCCTGCCCAATCATGGGCAAACGGTACCCACTTTTTATTGGCATAAACTTCTTTGATAAACCCAGGAACGTGAGAGGTTGAAAACATGCTCAGCTCTTTCATTCCCTCTTCACCTTGTGAATCGATGATTTCAGCCCACGAACACCATTCTTCATAAACTCTGTCCAAAGGTAAAAAATTGAGTCCGTAAAATAAACCAGTATTGATTTCATCTTTTTGGCCGTCATGTTCGAGATACATCGCTTTCAATCGCTCAGGCAGTTCAACATCGAGCTTATTCTCTAGACTTGCTATTTCACTCGCTGTCGCTGGCTGATTAAGATCACACATAAGCTCAGGCAATGTTGCCTGTACCCATTCCATCAAGTTCATTTTAATTACTTCCTTATCACTTAAATCTAAGAGTTAATTCCATTGATATCTAAAATACGCGTGTTTGCTCATCCGCCTTCAACCAAACCGAGCATGCCAATCATTGAATCGGTTCAGCAACTCTGCGCTATTTAGCTTACGATTTGCTGCGCTTTCAAGTTCCAACATATGCTCGCTTGGATCTGTACTTAGCACTGACAGAAAAACATTTTTGGCAAAGACGCCTTCTTGCCTCAACTCTAAAAGCGCCAATACAAAAGCCTTGAAAGTGGGGTTGATAATTTCTTCAAGATAATTTTCATAGAGCTTTGCATCTTCCAGTTCAAGGCGAGCTGCGAGTAAAGTAGCAACACCTTTAAAATGCACATCCCTATCGCTTAAATCCCACTCAACGGGAGAGAACTCAAACTCAGTATTATCATCTTGTGAAAGCCATTGTTGTGTCATGGCAACGTGATAGAGCGTCATTACACTGTCATCAGTACATAAGGCATAACCGAGCAACTCATCTGGCTGGTGTATACGTTGGAGGTTTGTAAAAGTAGTTTTTACGGCATCTTTGACGAGACTTTTCAACTTATCAAAGTCAATCAAATCTGACATGGCACAACCTCCATACACTACACTCTGGATAACACACCAAACAGATCCGCAGGCTTATTTATCTGCTAATGACATCGACCCAACTATTTTGCCATTTTCGATTAAAAAGAGCCTATTTGCGATAGGTGCGTTACCGTAACTATCATCGTTCCAAGCTTCGCTATGTAAATAAATAAACTTATCCAATAAATCGTGCGATGCATCTCTGGATACCACCATTAATCCGGTACGTCTCGCTATTGAGACAAGTAGCTGTTCGGCATCTAGCATTTCGTGCGCTTTCAACATTTGCGTTTGAGATAAAATCGCTTCACTACTAAAAGACTCTCCGCTGGCAGTTAATACTTGGTTATTTAGCACTGCGGACGGGACAAAGGTTACATCTAAAGCATCAATATTTTGAAAAGCCTGTGGAACTACCACATTTAAATCGATCTCTTGACCATCTTGATGTGTTAAAAAAACGAAGTTATCTGGGGTATCATAACCAAAACCAATCACGACTTCTGGGTCATCTTCTGGGCCAATTAATACTGAATAAACCGCACCGTATTGAATACCTGGCCAATCTCCAGCCTTAATAATGGGATAAATTGTTCTATCCTTTAAGTCCATTGCTATTTCCTTATCTAAGTTGTTTGGTAAAGTAGTTTCTATTGGCATGCCTGCAACAACATCTCCCGAAAACGCAGCTACCAATAACAGTATTAAAAAGACCTTCATAAAAATTTAAGCCTCAATCAAGTAAGACGTACTGCGTAATTGTCGGTTCGAATGTGTTCGTACTTATGCTGACGGTTGTAAGGGAGATAAATAGACGCACTAGATTTTTGGATTTATTTTGCGATATCCATATCATGCTATCTAAATACGATACTATTCTCAGCAATCCCTGGCAGTATCCATGCTTTTTTATTAAATCACCTTTGTTCCTTTTTTCAAGGTAATTTTATTAGACCATTAATAAAAAATTCAGTGATGTAGAAAAAGGCATGCTTGCTTGCATGCATGCATGCATGCCGTTTAGTCTAGGTTTTTAGTGGTAGTATAACCAAGAATAATTGAGTGCTAGCGTGTTGGTCTCAGCGTTTCAATAACCTTCGCATCCATCCAGTATGGATTACCTTCCCAGTAACTGGAGCCGTCTTTTCTGACTTTTTTGTCACCTCGCCAAAAGAATAAATACTTTCCGTCTGGTGATACTTTTGGTCGTTGCTCGTACGCAGCCGTATTAATCGAATCTCCCATATTTATTGCGTTCGTCCACGTGCCATCTTGGTTACGAAAACTAATGTAGATATCAGGCGTGTTTTCACCTTCCTTTTCAGCATCCCACATAATATAAGACTCATCTGGCGCTATGTAGGGATGAGCAATGTACTTTCCTTGGTTAATTGCTTTACTCATTTTGTGCGGCGTTTCATATTTGCCATCAACAAGCCGTGAATAACTCAAATGCCCACTGCCGTCTTTCAAATCTAAGACATAAAAGTAGTGTGTCCCTTTTGCTGAGGTGGTATAGCCTCTGATTGGAATATCTTTAAAAGGCTCGATGTTTTGTATGTGTGAAACCGGTGGGCTAAATTGCTCCTGATATGCTTTTTTATCTGCTTCAGGTATTGATTTTTCAATCCATTGATTGTTGTTATATTGCATCACAATCCATGTTGGTTTTTGATATTCTCCACCAGAGCGAGTAAAAGAAAGCTCTGACATATCAGGCAAAAACAACACTTCAGTCTCACGGTGTTCATCCGTAGAAACGACACCTGGAGCAAATAATTCGGGTGTTAATCCCGGTACTTTTTGTCCTAAATCGTAATTATTTTGGGCATAACTTTTATCGCAAATTATTAAACTGCAAAACATAGCAATTAGAATGCTCATCTGCTTCATAAACTATCCTTTTATTAGAGCCTTTAGTTTTCAAGTAAATATAATTGCACTAGGATACAGACAAATCCAAGCACCTTTACAAAACCTGACAATGACACCAGTTTGTCTTAATACTTGCTCAATTTGAAGGAGCAAATCTGACGCTAACTGCGTTAAAGATTTCTTATTTAGAATAACTAAATAGCAAAATCTTTGTCTTGCCTACAGGACGTAGGTACCTTAGCGTGAGCAGGATGCGGAAGCGGTGTTATCGACAAGATTTTCTCGCCTCAAAATAGAGCACTTAATTAAGCAAATTGATGTTACACCGCAAAGCCTCGCCATTGCGGCATCAAAAGGCCTGCAATAAACCAAGGAACTTGTAGTACGAGAATACATAGTGCATACAAACGCAACTGCTCAGCAGTCCATAGCGCAGCAAACCATCCTATGATAAAGAACGGCTTCCACCCTTCTATTTTTGCAGCTCCACCAAAATTTAAAATCCAAAGCCAAAATGCCGCAAGTGTGACATGAGAGAGTATCCATGTAAGTAAACTCATACCTAATTCCTTGTCTCTATGTTCGTACCCGATCCAGCTTTCGCTTCAGAAAGTAAGCTAATGAAGCTGATATTAAACCACTTTAATCAATTGCATATTAACTTCTTGAACCCGGAATTTTCATTGTCTTTTTACCGCTTAGCTTGCTCATACTTTTCAACAATCGCATTGGCAATATCATTTAATTTCCCTTGCGTGTTGTTCGCTGAAACATTCGTGGCAATAAATATTCCTAACTTCTGCTTTGGATAAAGCGCAAGCCAAGTGGAAGTCCCCATAGAGCCTCCGCTGTGATAGAACATAGGATTAGCTGAGTGATACTCGTATGTATTCCAAAAAAATGCGTGGCCATGTTCACTACTGGTTTCTGTTAATAAGGTGCGCGACAACAGTACTTCTTCTGCTTGGGTGCTGAGTAAATACTGCATATAATCGGCAATCGAAGCCGCAGTGGATGTTAGTCCGCCTTCAGCGAACGAGTGTGGACTGAGTAACGGTGCAATTTTGCCGTTTCTATCTACCCCTCTCGTTATTTTACTTATCTCACTGGGCTCTAAACGAAACCTTGTGTGTTCTTCACCCGATTGTTCCGTGATCAATTGCGCAACAAGTGTGGATAATGGTTGGTTATACACGTTTTCCAAAATATACCCGGTCAGGTTTGCGCCAACATTGGAGTATTGAAATGTCTCACCAGGCGTTGAGGTAAGTTGGTACTGAGCTAAATCTTCAAAAAACTTCGCTTTTGAATAGTTAGAGAACAGCTCAAAAGCCTTGCCAGACTTTATATCTGCACTTGTATATGCAAAATCTTGCGGTAAACCACTTCTGTGAGTCGCGAGATGACGCAAAGTGATAGGTTTGCCTAGATGTTGCAGGTTTTGATAATCACCTTTTTGCAAGTACACCCTAATATCTTCATCTAGTTGCACTTTTTTATCTACTACCGCCTTGGCAAGCAACAACCCGGTATAAGTTTTAGTGATGGATGCAATTTCATACACGGTGTCATGGTGTGGCTTTGTACCATCAGGAAACTCGCCAAACTGTTTTTGATAGTTAAGCTTGTCATTCACAATGACGATGGAGGCAACTTGTGCATTTTCCTCAATCAGAAAATCAGTTAGTTTTTTCTCAACAAACGCGTCAAAGTCTAGTTTGCTATCGTTGTTGCAGGCGGTTAAAACCATCAAAAAGAGCATCAAACAAATTAGGGTTAATGATTTCACTAAACGTAGCAGCATATTTACTCTGTCGCCTTGATTAATGTATGCTAATAGAAGGCTTTTATTTACTTTATTATCAACTAGCCGCACGGCTATTTTGACGTTTTGCAGCGTTTGCAAGTTATCCTCATTCGCCTCAAACGCCTTTACTAAAGACTCATAGGCTTGCCAAGACTTAGGTTGATATTCGGTGTAACCTTCTGCGACTTCTATCGCTTCTAAGACTCGGCCTAGTCTAATCAAATACGTACTAATGAAGCCGAGCCTATTAACACTATTCCAACGCGTTGATCTTGGCAATATAGCAAAACCATAACCCTCACTTAATTCGTCGTAGTAGTTATCAATATTTTGTAGAGCATTACCAGGTTTAGTCACAATATCGCGATACTTCTTTTCCTTTTTTAGGTCGTCTCCAGCTACAGCAAAGTAAATAACTTAAGCTGCGGTCAGCGCACAGGCCTACTGGCGCTCACTTGTTTTCTTTAACTTTTTTAGCGTTTCTTGGTCAAGACCCGGCACAACTGTCGCTTGCGAGCTGTTTTGAAGTATTTTTTTGATAGACGTGCCATCCAAATTTATAGAAAAGATATCATAAAAGCCAAACACATTCTCTGAAGCGAAATACACCTTTGTGCCGTCTGGAGACCAAGATGGATCCCACTCTTGAATGTCATTACGGGTCAGTCGCTTGTTATTGGTTCCATCAATATCCATGACATATACTTCCTGATTCCCATCTCTATTAGATAGATAGGCTATTTTTGCGCCGTCTGGGGAAATTTGAGGAGACATGTTGTCAGTGTCATCTTGAGTGAGTTGAATAGCCTCACTACCATCCAAATTGGCTATGCTAATTTGGCTTGGGCTGGCTTTAGATTGATATAGTAATCGCCCATCTGGCATAAACTCTGGAGCACGACCTTCAAGATTTTTAATTTGGCGCTGTTCACTACCATCTGCATTCATTAACCAAATTTCTTCTTGCCAAACGCCTTCCTTATTTTCATATTCTCTGCCAAACGCTATCGTCATTCCATCCAAAGACCAAGCAGGTGCACTATCCCACACATATTTTTTACTGGTTAATCTTTTCAGATTGCGGCCAGTAATATCAACGGTATGAATTGACCATGTTTTGAAGTTATCGTATTTACCGTAAAAGGTTACTTTTTCTCCTGATGGTGAGACAGCAGGATAGCCGTCACTTGACGTGGCTTTCACGATCTTTACTGGCGATTTACCATCTTGGTCACTTAAGTAAACCGCTTTGCTATTACCGTCTTTAAAACCGTATATAATACCGTACGACTCTGATGATGGTTCACTATACGATTGAACTTCATGAATAAAAAGCAACATAATGGTGAAAAAACAAGCCAATTTTGAGGTGCCAATTTTTTTAACAAGCATTACTCAATCTCCCTTTTGTAGTTGTGTATCTAATTGGAAGACTACAGAAGTCTATCTACCAAAAACATGATGTTTTATTAATTTTTCGCTGAATTACAATTTTTCGTACTATTTTGCTGTTACAAAATGCAGATATTGCTATAAACCCTTATATTTATTGCGTAAAATCAATCAATAATCTCAGAACGCATACTTCCCTAACTCATTGATATTTAGATTCAATGAACAGAAAATGAATAAATTTACCAAAAATCACGTTGTTTTCTTGATATTTTTTCACTTTTGCCTGTATTTTAGCTTTGATAATCTCCATTTTTTAGCTAATTTAACCCTATTTAGCAACAACATTGAAACAAGGTAATTCATGAAAAGAACACTTGCTGCCACTCTTATCGCTAGCGTGACTACTATTCCAACAGTAAACGCTATCGAGATATTCAAAGATGAAAAGAATAGTGTCACGATTGGCGGCTTTATCGATGCTCGAGTTATTAACACTCAAGGCGAGACTGAGTTGGTAAACGGCGCATCGCGTATTAACTTTGACTTTAAACGCCAATTGAAAAACAACTGGCAGGCTTTCGCACTCCTTGAGTGGGGTGTAAACCCTGTTGGTAGTAGTGATATTGTTTACAGCAACCGCTTCGAATCAATACAAGACGAGTTTTTATATAACCGATTAGGTTATGTTGGTATTAAGCACGATGAATACGGCCAAGTTACCTTAGGAAAACAATGGGGCGCTTGGTACGACGTGGTATACAGCACCAACTACAGCTTAGTTTGGGATGGTAATGCCGCAGGTGTTTACACCTATAACAAAGACGACGGCGCGATCAATGGTACTGGTCGTGGTGATAAAGTGCTGCAATACCGTAATCAATTTGGCAAGCTGAGCTTTGCGGTACAAGCTCAGCTAAAATCTGACGATTTTTATACTTGTGATGTCGTTGATATTTCCAGCAGCTCATGTGAAACCCTATTTAATCAAGGGGATAGTGCAGCACAAATGGTAGAGTTTAATTCAACCTACGGCGCTTCACTCACCTATGCAGCAACCGAAAACTTAACCCTCACAGCCGGTGTTAACCGCGGAGAGTTTGATATTGTGTATGCTGCTGGTCGAAATCAATCGGTTAAAGATTTAATTTATGGCGTCGGTATTACCTATGGTGATTTCTATAAGCCAGGTTGGTATGGAGCTGCAAACATCAATAAAAACGAAAACCACGATACAGATAACCTAGGCCGCTTAATCAAGGATGCCGTTGGATTAGAGTCGCTTGTTAGCTACCGTTTTGACAATGACGTGCGTACATTTATCGCTTACAACGTATTTGATGCGGGCGATGACTATGTGATCCAACCAAATTTTAATGCTGATCCTAATGATGTTTTTAAGCGTCAGTTTGCCGTGATAGGCGCACACTACTTTATGTCTGAAGACACCATTTTGTACATTGAAGCGCGTAAGGACTTTAGTGACTTCTCAAGCGCCGATGCCGCGCAAGAAGCACAAATGTCACAAACCGAAGACGACGGTATCGCCATCGGTTTCCATTACACGCTGTAAGACTAAGCACTGTAATAACAACTTCAAGTGCATCAAAGCTCATGACTTTCATGAGCTTTGATGCACTAATTGATTTCAACATTCTGCCCGTGGCTGTATCTGGCCAAAATATACGATATTGAAAACTTACAAATTTACAGTGAGTTTAAAAATGCCAACACGGCTGATTTATCATTTGCCGACAAGCTTTCGTAAGCGACCCTCGCCGCTTGCGCTTCACCATCATGCCATAAAATAGCCTCTTCAATCGTTCGCGCACGACCATCGTGCAGATAGCTTGGCTCAGCGGTACAAAACTCATTGCCTTGCCCACCTAACACATTATCAACACCACCTGTCACACAAGCAGACAATCCAATCCCCCATAATGGCGCTGTTCGCCACTCAGCACCGCTCGCGATGCCTTCACCTAAGTTATCCGCAAGGCCAGGGCCCATATCATGTAGTAATAAATCAGTATACGGATGGATCGTTTGCGCACGTAACTCCGCAAATGGATGATACTCACTGGTTTCAAATGTTGCTGTATGGCAACCTTCACAGCCAATTGAGGTAAAGCGCGCCTTTCCTAATTGCACCTCAAGGTCGTCAAGCCCACGCTGCGCTCTTACACCCAATAAAGCGATATATTTGCTTAGCGCAGTGA
The DNA here is from genome assembly GCF_001709235.1 of Pseudoalteromonas sp. BMB. NCBI lineage: Bacteria > Pseudomonadati > Pseudomonadota > Gammaproteobacteria > Alteromonadales > Pseudoalteromonadaceae > Pseudoalteromonas > Pseudoalteromonas sp. BMB. Next base: position 169,997 of record NZ_MBQA01000001.1, on the reverse strand, counting down.
GATGTTGATCAGACACTTCTACACCGCCACCTCCGCAGCTTGATTGTGATGCCCCACAGTCAGGATTTGGAAATACCGAGTTGGTTACCCCCATATCCGTATTAAATGCACTAGCGACTTGGTGTTTAATTGATGCCGCCGCAGCTTTGTAGCCAAAGCGTCCTAACCGTGTTTGACCAGTAATAGGATCGTTCACGCGCTGCGCTTTGCCCGAAATACCGTCGCCGTTACTGTCGTTTTCATCCGCCAGGGCTAACACCGCACTCTCTGGTATCGCTTCAAGTAAGCCCAAACCCACCAGCTGAGGCGCGATACGGGCTGAATAGCGTGCTGGAGTGGTTTTATTAAATTGGTAATTGGGTGAACGCAAACCATTATTTTCAGTCCACGAGGCAATCGTTACATCTCCCTCGCCTTGCGTCTCGGTATCTATGCCTGTGTTTTTAGGCTGTAACACATTCCCCAATAAGGGATGGGTGTTGCCATTGATATCGGCCACTTTAAACACCCATTTTGCCAATGAGCCGCCAATAGCTGGTGGCGCCGCTCGACCATTGCGGACATGGCAAGCTGCGCAACTGTCGTTGATATAGTGTGGGCCTGACTTTCCAACCACCGCACTAAACACGCCATTTTCTCCGTTGCGTTCATCGTGCTCACCATTAACAAAACTACTGTGGTGAACACGTCGCCCCTGAACAAATGCCTGTCCATTTTGGCTCGATAAATTGGTCGCCATTTGCATAAAGTGATTATCAGGCTCATTGGTGTAATTGTATGGCAATGTGGTTTTGCCTCCTAACCACCCCGCTTCTGCAATCGGGTAAGAATCTTCGCGTTGTGATGATGGATCAGCAAAGTCGCCAACGGTTTTCCATGGGACAAGCCCTTCACCTACCATGTATAAATACGTTGTACCATAATAATTTTCTCGCCCTTCTGGTGGCGCATCAAGAAACTGGCTAACTTCAAACTCCATGCGCTGACCAACTTCAAGAGGCAAAAAGCCTGCCGCTGGGTCCCAATTTAGCGGTCTGTAGTCATCAATGATCACTCTGTAACGATATTGATCACCTGAATCACTTATCTTATTAAAGTTCGTATCATAACTGCCGTTATCAAGCTCAACGACCGCACCGCCACCAAAGTAATTACCATGGTACTCAGCAACTGTGCCTAACCCACGATACCAAGCACGAAATTCGCGCGCACCGAGTTTCCATTCTGTAATAAAGGTCACTTCAATGCGTGAGCCGCCTTTAGCTACAAAATCAGCGATTTCAAATTGCGCAGTTCGATGCGTCCAATAATGCGATAAATAGTGATCATAGATTTGAAACTGGTCTTCTTTTGCATGGCGGTCTCGGCCGCGATCAGCAAAACGCGTAATTATTGCATCTCCACGGTCATAACTCACAGCTTGCTCTAAAGGTGTTGTTGCATCATAAAGTGGCACAATAGTGCCAAAGCTGATCTCACAACCTTGGCTGTCAACTTGGCGGCCAGTAGGTGTATTGGGACATTGATCTAGATTATCTGGTACACCATCGTTATCGCTATCATTGTTAGATGAACCAGCGATATTGAACTCAAGCCAGTTTAGATTTAACTCGCCACCCGCCATTTCAACACGAACGGTATGCACGCCCTCATCTAACGTAATCGACGCAATATTTTGACTAATAAAGGTTTGCCAGCCACCCGTAGCAGGCACAACGGTACTGGCAACTAGATTACCATTCACAAGAACATTATACGCTCCGTCACCAACTTGGGAGGCAACGCGTGCGGTCAAGTTATAGCTTCCCGCGCCTAAATTAGCCTGATATTCGAGCCACTCTCCCGCCGACGTCCAACCTACGTTGTAGCCACCGCCGTTGTCACTGGTCAGCTCAATATCAACATCATCATTGCGATATTCGCCACCTGTATTGCCTGCATCGTTATCAAAATAGTTGCTATAGTCTTCCGCTTCGATACGAAGTTGTTCAGTAATTAAAATACTACATCCATCGGTGTTTACCACATCCCCCACAGGCGTATCTGGACACTGATCGATACCATCATTCACGCCATCACCATCGCTATCATTACCAGCTGAGGATTCTGAAAGTATATAGGCTTGCTCTGCGGTATCTACGACCGTTCCGTCCTCATGTAGGTAAGTGAACCAAAAACTAACCACATCCCCCACTGCTAGCCCAGATATTGTCAGCTCATTGCGACCATTAATCACTTGCATGCGGACATTTTGCTGCACACCGCCGTTGACTCGATAATGAACATCCGCCCAGCCGGTAGTGTTAACATAGAAAGTTAAGGTATCCAGAGAGACCTGTTCCAATCCATCGGGTAAATTATTCAGTGAACAGCCATTCGCATCAACTTCTTCATTTGGTTGAGTATTTGGGCACTGATCGACGCTATCCGCAACACCATCTTGATCGCTATCAACAGGCGCACTACCGCCTCCTGTCCAAGTAATATCGTCAATTGCCATTTGAAAAGAATAGTTAGGTTCTTGCCCAGCGACAGAGACAATATTGAAGTGATTTTTAATTGATTGTAATGCCACTAAGCTACCCGCTAACTCAGTGATTGGAATACGCACTTCACCCCATTGACCATCACGAACAAGGCCATACTGATTGGTGTTCGCGGGGAATGTGATCCAGTTCTCATTAGTATAAGTATCAGCAATGCCAATTCTGAAACTCACATCCGCAGGAATTTTAATCTTAAAATTTAAGTAACCATCCCTAAAGTTGCTCATGTCTCGTGTTTGACGGCTTTGAATACCGGCCCCAAACCACTGCGCTGGCGAATACTGCCATGCAATCACCTCGTTGCCTTCATAGGCAGGGGTATTACCCTGAGTGAGTGAGTTTTGGTTCCACACATAAATATCCGCGTTGCTTCCCGGCACTAACTGATTATCGCTTGGCCCCTCACTAAAAACGCCAAAGGTGCCAACTTCGGGCGCAGTGACATTGCCGCTGAACACTTCACCTTGACCATCTAGCTCATAAATACGCACATAATCCACCACCATTTTCCCAGGAAGTGGCGCGCTCACCTGTTCATTGCTAAGCGCGTCCGTAAATAACCCGCCGACAGCCAAATTCATCAATAGATAAAATGGCGCGTTGAATTCATTTGACTCTTCACTGATAGCAAACGGGCTATCGAACATATCATATTCGACCCCATTATCCTCAACTGTGAAACGGATCGTTTCTTCGGTCCAATAAGTACGATAGATAACAAAGCGATTGGTTAAGGGGGTTGAGGACAAATGTGCATTATCGGTTTTGTATGCCACACTTGCTGCACAGGTTGGATTACCTTCATTGCAGGCGGCATCTGCATAAAAAATTAAGTTTGAGCCTGTATAGTTATTACTTGGCGCACCGGGAAAGCCTGCATCATTACGAGCGGCTTGAGATTGGCCCATCTCCATGATGTCGATTTCGCCTTTTGCCGGCCAGCTAGCTGTACTCGTCCCTAGCATCCAAAGTGCAGGCCAAAGCCCCGTGTCGACATCAGATACCTTCATTCTGATCTCTATCATGCCATATTGCACAGCAAGCTTATTCTTACTCTGGATCTTACCTGAGGTAAATGCCTTGCCGCCTATCGCTTGATTTTTTGCTTCAAGAACAAGGCCTTTGTTTCCCGCCTCGCCTACAATGTCGCTAATATAGACATTATTTTCACTGTACCACTGTAATTCTTGATTACCCCAACCACATATACCTTGGTCACAACCATCCCCGATATCTATATTCCATGTGTTGGTATCTAAATTATTAAAATTATCTTCCCAAAGTAAATTCCCCACAGCCGCGTTACTTTGCGAAGACGCACAAACAATTAGACTGATAACGCTAATGTTTGCGAGCTTTGCGATTAACTTGCTACTCGTTTTCACTTTATGTCTCCAAATGTAATGTATAAAACTGCTTTAGTGATCAACCACTAAAACACGGATCCTTTTAATCACTTCATAAACTGCAGAAATGAAAGCGCTTACATTTCAATCCATAACAACCCCGAACAATTGAAAAATATAGCGCTTTTCAAACACACAAGCTTTACTACACACCTTTCAGCGCGGTGTAATCGTATGTTGAATGTTAAATCTAACATGTAAGCGCTTACATTAACAAGAAAATAACAACAATTGTTATATTTTTTACTTTTGTCAATTGATAGACTAACGACAAATAGAGCGCTGTGACCAAAGCACACTCAGGGAAATAAAAGTCAAACCGCTGAGGTCAACAGACACGATGGATCTCATATTCAAAGAAAAGTGGACTGTTTTCATCATGCACTTGCTGTGAAAACCCCAGCTTTTTGAGCAACTGAATGGACGCATGGTTGGATTGCTCCACTCCCGCAATGAGGGTACTCCAAAGCTCTACATTGGTAACTGCATGGATAAACCCTTGCAGCAATTCACTGGCGTAACCTTTGCCCCAGTGCTTTTCAGCCAATAAGTAACCGATATGCGCATCACTTTCGTTTTCAACGTAAACAAACAAGAAGCCAATTGTCTCATGCTGCCCAAGCTTAACTTGCAGTAAGCGGCTCTCTGAACGCATACGCTGAAACCAGTTTTCGGCCTGTTTTGTTGAATTAATACCATGAAAATAAGGGGGAAGGTTTTCAACCACATTAGAACTCAGGATATGGGGAATTTGCTCTATCAGCCGTTCACGATCGAGTGCCGGAAGATCGTCGTTAACCTCAATAATGTGCAACCTTAAGGTCTGAAATGATAATGCCATTAGCTTCCTACTTTTTATCAACTCGATTGTTATCCTAACTAGGATACTAGCATTGCTTCTTTTAATGTGTAAGGCGTATACAGCTATTTGCTGCAACAATTGATTGAATATAGGTTGCACAATCAACAAGATTGACATGCACAAAAGTCTAACGCTGTCATTTTTATTTACTTGATAAAAATTCAATATAATAAACAACTTAAAAAACAAACAACTAAAAGATCTACTGAAGTTATTTGCCATCCCCGCTTGAAATATGTTGAAAAATTAAACAGATTATTTAACAGGTGAGTACTTAGAAATAGGTATTTATCTACATTACCGAATAATCAAAGATAAAAAATAACTGGATACAACATGAAACTGAAAAAAGTAAAATTAAAAAACCTTAACGCAAATAAAGCGCTAGATGCTAAACAAACGAAAGAAATAGCAGGCGGAACCGGCGCTTACAGTAAAGACTACGGCGCATGCTATACCACTCCTGAATTTTGCCCAACAGTTTACATTTGCTAAGTATGCCAAGCCCAGCAACTAGCTGGGCTTAGTTTTAAGTAAAAAGTAATTGAGAAATAGCGATAACTGAGAGTTATGGATCGAAATATTAGCTATTGTTATTCGCATATTTCCTGCTTCGAATAACTATAAAGGCCTTTAATGCCCAAGGAGCACTGATAGCGAACACAGTCATCAAAGCTGAACTCGTGCGAATAACCAGAATAATAGTTATGTTTAACTTGGATTTTTAATTTTCTGAACTAATGGGGAGCCAGTAAATATTCTGAGTTCATTCATCCGTCCCAAGCTCTTCATTTTCAGGCTACTTAGTGGTCGCTGCCTTTTTATAATACACACCAACTTCTTCGGTGAGTAAGGATAGGCTTTGTAGATTACTCTTTTCTTGATCTGTGAGAGAAGACCAAATAGGTCGGTTTGCCGGCAAGTATGGGGTCACTATCCTATTTATTGAATTCGATATTATCTTAAGGTGGTCAAACACTCTGACTTGGAATTTCTCCAGTCCATCAGTTCCTGATCTCGAATCAATCTCTAACATCACATTTTGCAGAGAAGGAAAATATAATTGATTACCGGGATGAACTGCGTTGTACTGCATCTTGAGTAATATTCCACTTAAATGACTAATGTTAATATTTTCACCTTGTTCAGCACCAAATTTAATATCTTGAAGAAGTAGATTGAGTTCAAGATTTGCTTTTCGCAGGGTCTGCTTTTGAACTTTTTCTTCAGCGGAACTTTTCTGAATCTCAGCATATTGCCAAGATACAAAACCGATCACTACAGAGGACAAAAACCAAAGTACAAAAGGCTGGTTTAATATTTCTAAAATTCTTCCTCGGCTCATTCCTAAACCTCACAATTAACACCGTGTAATGTTAATTTATCTTAGCAGAGTAATGGCAGAGCACATAAACGAAACAAATCGCTGTTTTCAGTGTAACGCGTTATCAAATTTGAGAGAGTGCTTATTTCAACGTTAATTGCCATATAGAAGCCCGTGGTAATCCCGTACAACACTTCACCATGGCGTGTTGGCAAAATAGTGAGACAAATAGTCTATCAACGCCCTCACGGTTGGAGACATATACTTTCTCGAAGAATAGAGCACGTATATATTCATATCGCTTGGCTTCCAATCAGGTAGTACCGGCTTAAGCTCGCCAGATTTGATGTAGCGGTTAACCAAATAAGTGGGTTGAATTGCCAGACCAGCGCTATTTAACGCTGCGTGCAATAAGGCCGTTGCTTCGTTCGCAGTTAAACGGCAGTTTACGGCTACCGACTGTTGTGAGTTACCTTTGCGCAAATGCCAGATATGCTGCTGAAAATTCTTATACCCAAGGCACAAGTGCTCAGCTAGATCATCTGGCTTTTTGATTTCACTTGCATTCGCAAGGTATTGCGGCGACGCCACGATAACTGAGCTACATACTGCAATTGATTTACCAATCAAAGAAGGGTCCGGTGCAGAGGCAATACGAATAGCCAGATCTATCTGACTCTCAGTGAGATCGGCCACAGAATCTTGCAAATCAATGTCAATATTTACGTCGGGATGTGCTGACATAAACTGTTGAATAGCGGGCACTAGTTGAGAAAAGCCAAAAGACATACTGGTTGCTAGTCGAACCGTACCAGACAGTTTGCCGCTGGTATTCGCCAAGCCGGTTATGGTGTCGGCTTGCCTCAGCCACTGTCTCACTTCTTCCAAGCAGCACTCCCCTGCTGTCGTTAAAGACACCCTTCTCGTGGTGCGATGTAATAAACGAATGTTTAGCCAGCTCTCCATTGCTTCAATGTACCGAGTTACCATAGGGCGAGACATATCTAGCCTGTCAGCCGTCGCGGTAAAGCTACCCGTGATTGCAACGTCGGCAAAGACCTTAGCAGCGGTAAGTTTATCCATTCATTTGCTCGATTTATGAAACAATGATGTTTAGTTTGGCATGTTTTTCTGAGCCTATCAATTTCATATCATCTGCTCCGTACTAAACCTATTGAGGCAAAAGATATGAAACACCTAACGTTGATAGCAGCATCGACTTTATTAGCAAGCAATGCGATGGCAGCAAACACCGCCCCACTTACACTGGATGTTTATAACGCTGACAAAAACAGCTTCCACGTTAACTCAACGCTGGTGATTGGTGAGAGTGAAGTAATGGTCGTAGATACAGGTTTTACCAAAGCGGATGCTCTACGCATAGCAGCCAAAGTACTCGACAGCGGCAAAACCTTAAAGACGATTTTTATCAGCCAAGCCGATCCGGACTATTATTTTGGCGCAGAAGTGCTACACGCCTTGTTCCCAGAAGCTAAGATCCTAACCACAGCTGCCGTAAAAGCAGTGATTGAAGAAAAACTCGCGGGTAAATTAGCATTCTGGACACCAAAAATGGGGGAAAATGCGCCTGTTAAGCCATACATCCCAACAGTTGTAGAGGGAAACACACTCTTTGTAGATGGGCACAAAATAGAGATCCACGGCACGCAATCTGAGCTGGCACACCGCCCCTACTTATGGATCCCGTCAAGTAAAGCAGTTCTTGGCAATGTTGCAGTCTACGGTAATGTGCACTTATGGATGGCCGATGCGCAATCCCAACGCAGTCAACAAGCGTGGAGTCGCCAATTAAAAGAGTTAAAAGCACTGAAGCCAGAGGTTGTAATACCTGGTCACATGAAAGCAGGCACCAAACCTGATGCAAGTACCATAAGCTACTCGCAGCAGTATTTAAGCGACTTTAGTCAGGCAAAAATCAGCAGCAAAAATAGCGCAGAACTGATTGATAGTATGTCTGCACGCTACCCTGATGCAGGATTACCTATGGCGTTGGGTATTGGTGCTAAGGTACATATGGGAGAGATGAAATGGTAAAAGTGCACTACTTTTTCGATCCCATGTGTGGCTGGTGTTACGGTGCGACTTCACTGTTGGATGCAATTGCAACCAACAGTGACCTCAAGCTTGAACTGCATCCTGGAGGTATGATTGCCAATCAATCTATAGAAAAAGCGTTCCGCAGTCACATTCTCACAAGTGATGCGCGTATAGCCAGCATAACAGGCGCGCAGTTTGGCAAAGGTTACATCCAAAGAGTGAAGAGTAACGATCCGATGATCCTTGACTCATACATCACCGCTCGTGCCATCATAACCGCTGAGCAATTGGGCATAGCGCCACTTAACATGCTTAAAACTATTCAGCATGCCCACTATGTAGAGGGCAAAAAGGTTAACCGAACTGAAGTCATAGAAGGACTCGCGGTAGAGCTTGGGCTAGATAAAAACCACTGGCAACGAGCTATGCTGGCAAACCAAGGGGCTGAGCAAACAAAAATCGTGCAAAGCCGCCTATTAATGCAAAAGCTTCAAGTTACTGGCTACCCAACCCTTATCCTTGAAAAGCATGATACGTTCGTAAAGCTTCCACATACTGCCTATTACGGTAAGCCCGATGCTTGGCGCCAGCTAATTGATGACTATATACACTAGTTCTATGACAAGCTTTTGAATTGAAATTGGATTTGCTGTTACGCTAATGCGAGCCCCAAAAGGGGCTGTCGGCATATCCGCTACACAACTTTGACGTTGTCACACCAATTTGCATTTAGATTGCAACTAACCTTGCCTCTGAATTATCTAACTTTTTGGAATTGCCAATCCTTTAATTCGATAACGGACATGCTTTTATCAGCGGTTAGTTCGTAGAACTTACCCGGTCTAAGTTCTACTATAAATTCATTATCTGCTTGTCCACTGTAAACCTTGCTCTGTAAATCCCCCCAAGCAAGATGTAAATCGCTGTCTCTCTGTTTAATAGTCAACCGTCCAACTCCCGTGTTTTCGTATACACCTTCAAGTAATGACTTAAGCGAAGGTGATATGCTCCCGCGTTTTGACAAATCTTCTCTTTTAGCGGCAAGTTCTGCCTTTGCTTTCTCGACATAAACAGCAAGATCAGTCATCTCCTCTTGATGGAATTCAATAAGCTTACTCACATCTTGATTAGTTAACATTTTATAAGCGATTTCAGTTATTCTGCCATTTAACTCATTTGCAATGAGCCCACTTTCGTTATGAACAACAACGACACCAAGATTTTTTTCGGGAGCGTAAGATACTTGAACAGAAGCGCCATCAAATCCCCCTGTGTGCATTAACACACTTTCACCAGCGACTTTTGAGTGCATCCATCCCCATCCATAGCCGGAAAAATAGCTATCAATATCACTAACCAGTAGTTGTTGAGACGCTCTTACAACCGACTTGGGAAACGCTGAGCGCTCTACATTTATTGGTAGCAAGTGGGTTATCAACTTACCCCAATCATTTGGTCTGGCAAAGATACCCACTGAATACAAAGTCGCATTGTTTTTATTCATATAAATCTCAGATTGACCACTTCGAAATTTATATGAATATGGGCTTGGAATAGGCCAATTTTGCAATCTCGCTTGGTCAACATCTGCTGTTGAATTTTTCATTCCTGCAGGTGAAAGCACTAGCTCTTTAATCGCGTTGGGCCATCCTCCTTCATAATTCTCATCAAACCATATTGCTAAAAGATTGTACCCAAGGTTTGTGTAACCAAACTCACCTTGTTTAATTTTCGGGTGCTGTTTTAGCGAGGAAACAAAATGAAGTCGTTGCTTTTTGTCATGGTTTCCGGTGTAAGAAAAAGTCCATGTCATCGCGTCATTTGTTAACCCAGAGCGATGAGACAATAAATCTCTGACTGAGTAGTTGTCAGGATTGATATAAGAAAACTTAACGTTTGGAAATAGCTGCCTCAAGGTAGAGTCCTTAGAAAGCAAACCCTTTTTTTCAGCCTGTAATGTCGCCAGCCCCATTATCGCTTTAGTTGTCGAAGCGAAGTAGTAAACCGAATTTGTATCGACAGGGATCTGCTTTTCAACATTCGCCATACCAACGTGAACTTCGTGAGTAATTTGACCACCCTTAATCAATACAACGGATGTGCCTGAAACCGAATTAGTCACGGACTTGGCTTTAACGATAAAGTTGTCTAAAGGCGTATATTCTGACGCTACACTGACAGAGCTGATGAAACAAAGTAAATAAACTAAGCGAACAAAAGTTTTACTAGCCATGTGGTTTCCCTTCCGAATAGATAAGTGCTGCATAGTGCTTTGTAGTACACAATATCACTGAACCACATAACGCACAACATAATGAAAGTTAAACAAAAATCCGGAAGGTTAGATTAAAGACCATCAGAAAAAAGAGAGCCTCCCCCTTGATAAATTGGCCTACATTTAATCAATTGATGTGAACATAAACGGCGACATAAGCCATGCATTGCCTAACCCGCCTTTCATTTCATGGATGAAATGAATTACTCATCAATTGCTTATTTTCAGACGTGATAAAAGGGGAAAGGGTGTCGCCTTTTGGTTTTTTCAATGTTGCAAGAGACGACCCCACTTTTCACTTTCAAGTAATCTATTCGCCGTTAACTTTAAGCGCTTGCTGATAGAGGAGCCACTGCTGTTCAACGGTTTCACGGAAGGCTTTGTCTTGTTCTATAGGATGGATATCGAAATCCTTAAGCGTGCCTTGATACAAGGTTTCACCGCCATTCACTTCTGCGCGTAAAGCCTTCGCAAACACCTGCTCGGATCCTTCAATTTGACCTAATAACGCTAAGGCGTACGCCTTGTTCCCAATACAGACACCTGAGGCGTGCTCGCGAATCGCCAATTCAAATTTTTCTAAGGCTTGATTGAGGAGTATGTTAGCACCGTCAAACTCACTTTTCTGAATCAGTGGCTTACTCTGGCATAGCAAGGTAAACCCAACTTGATTAAGAGCCGTCGCAACATACTCTCGCAAAACTGGCATTTGGTCGTCACCAACGTAAGTGATTAAGTCATTGTAGGTTTGGATGGCTTGCTCAGACTGATTTAGCTGGCCTTGCCTAACGCCTTTGTTGAGCATGGCCATCACAACCCGCTCTCGCAAAGCCGGCGTTTGGTCGTCACCAACGTAAGCGATTAAGTCATTGTAAGTTTGGATTTCTTTCTCAGGCTGATTTAGCTGGCCTTGCGTAATAACTTTGTTGAGCATGGCCGTCACAACCTGCTCTCGCAAAACCGGCGTTTGGTCGTCACCAAAGTAAGCGATTAAGTCATTGTAGGTGTGGATGGCTTGCTCAGGCTGATTTAGCTGGCCTTGCGTAATACCTTTGTTGAGCATGGCCGTCACAACCTGCTCTCGCAAAGCCGGCGTTTGGTCGTCACCAACGTAAGTGATTAAGTCATTGTAGGTTTGGATGGCTTGCTCAGACTGATTTAGCTGGCCTTGCGTAATACCCTTGTTAAGCATGGCCTTCACAACCCGCTCTCGCAAAGCCGGCGTTTGGTCGCCACCGACGTAAGCGATTAAGTCATTGTAGGTTTGGATTTCTTTCTCAGACTGATTTAGCTGGCCTTGCGTAATACCTTTGTTGAGCATAGCCATCGCAACCGGCTTTCGCAAAACCGACATTTGGTCGTCACCAACGTAAACGATTAAGTCATTGTATGCTTGGATTTCTTTCTTAGGCTGATTTAGCTGACCTTGGGCTAGGCCTTTATTGACCATAGCCATTGCAACCTGCTCTCGCAAAGCCTGCGTTTGGTTGTCACCAACGTAAGCGATTAAGTCATTGTAGGTGTGGATGGCTTGCTCAGGCTGATTTAGCTGGCCTTGCATAACGCCTTTGTTGAGCATGGCCTTCACAACCCGCTCTTGCAAAGCCGGCGTTTGGTCGTCACCAACGTAAGCGATTAAGTCATTGTATGCTTGGATTTCTTTCTCAGGCTGATTTAGCTGGCCTTGAGCTAGGCCTTGAGCAAATAACGCTCTGCAGGCGAAATCTTTCAATCTTGGATCAGTATTAGATTCGATATAACCCCATACCTTTTCAAAAGCTAAAAGTGCAGCTCCGTAGTTTTTGTCATTAAAATCTTCACGTGCTTTATCAAAAATAGTTTGCACATGAATAAGCTTTCCTTGGATTTCTTGTTGCCCGTGGAGTTCGTCAAACTTAGTCGAATGCTTTTTTAGCTCGTCTTTGAAATTTTGTTCTTGTGCTTCAAGAAGACTCCGACTTTCTGTTTTGATGTAGTTCTGCGCTTCTTTTTGTGCTTCTGCAACCGCACGATTTTTAGCCGTAAAACCTAAAAAGATAGCAGCAACTGTAATGATAGCGCCAAAAACTGTCAGGATGAGACCCCACATATTGGTATTCCAACTAACGTCGCCAATCCTACGGTCATAAGACACTAGTTCTTTAGCTTGGTTTTCAGTCTGTGCGGTTAGCTTTTCTTTCACTTCAACAAGCTGAACTTGCAGCCTATTTAGCTCTGCCTCGACATTTTTTAGATCGCTTCTGCTTACATTCTGTAGCTGCAACGTCGCTTCAAGTTTTGCGCTTTTCGCTTGCAGCTCAATAAGTTGACCAATCAGCCACGTTTGGTCTACTACTGTTTGAGGTTTTACTGCGGCTTGATTAGCTGCATCAGAAGCAAAACATGTTGAGAGGCTGAGCAACCCGATAGAGAACGTCAAAAATAAAATTAGATAGCGCAAAACGAGCATCCTTGTCCGACTACTGATACATTAAAAAAGCGTTAAACGCGCAAAATACGCAGCCCCAATATACAGTAATTAGGTTTCTTTAAGTCATTGAATTATATGTTTGGTGTATTGACTAAAACAAGCAGTTTTTAGTCTCTAAAAAACCAATAGGTAATCATGGGGTCACACATTAACGCGGTAAGTTGGGCTTTAAATAAAAGTCATTTACCAACTTGTGTAGAGTTAGGTTCATTTCACACTTAGAAAATAAAATGTTAAATAATCATCTATCATTCTAGGATGGAGTTTTAGTAGATTAGTATAAGAAGTGCTATTGATCTAATGAACTGAGAATGAGTTTTTTACTTTAAAAAGATAGGAATTAGTATAGTTTTGAATGCTATTAATAAGACTTACACTTCAAACAACAACAAGTATTGGAGTTTGTAGTGACTTACAAATTTATAGCGGAAACCATACTAAATATACAAAAAATAATTAAAACAATGAGGTGTAATGGTAGAAAATTAGTAATCTATAAAAGAAGTAAGACATAGCTGTTCAATTATATTGCGCTTTTTAGCTTGCTATTTGCCAAAAATAGACGTTATTAACTGAGCGTATTGCACATAGCAAGACCCTAAGCTCCGTATCAAGCACGCATCACTTTGTTCCAGTCTATACTATACTCGGCTGCTTCAAGTTCACGCGCTAGAGCCTGTTTCCATCCACCATTATTATCCATTGTCTCCCAAATAACACCCGCGAAATCACTAGGAATTTCCAACGAGCCACGCTTTAGAGCACATATTTTTTCTCTGCCCAAGCGACCAATAAAGTAGCCCAGTTCCAATAAAACATTTTGCCGAGCCCTAGGCTCGAGTATTCCTCCCTTTACACACCCCTCATCATCTGGTGTGAGAAGGACTACCGCAAATCCAACATCGCTGTTTGCAACGACCTTTTCGATAATTGTTTTTCCTTGATTTGCCTGTTCATGAAGAATGACGACCTCCAAGCCCATACGCTCCAGAAAACGAGCCACAGCTTCCCGAGCACCATCGTCATGGCCGTGTACGATAAATATCTTGTTTGAGATTGGCGGCTTCAACACAGTCTCTGTACTCCCCTTCAATTGAATGTAGTTTTTATAATCACGAACGAATGGAATAATAAGCTGTCCAGTAAGTGAATGGATACCTGCGATAATTTTCTTCCCAGAATAGAAATACTGATGACCGAAATTAACGGCGTATCTTGGCTCGCTGGCCAACTTTTCAATGAGAAGTAACGTTAATCCCATCGTTTTTTTGGGATCATCCGGCCATGCAAGCTGGGCACTACCAACCATACCCAGATCTGTTTTTTTGCTTTCTGCAAGGAAAGCATCGAGATCAGCTTCTTTCGTTAATTCTTCGTTGTAAGGTTCAAGATCGGTATGCCGTAACAATTGAGCGAGCTTTTTCAGTGGACGTTCGTACGTTTGCATCTGCGAATTCTGCAAGTCCAAAACAGCGTTGTTAATTTCTTCGAAAATATCCTGGGCCATCACGAATCCTCATTGGACTGTAATCGGGCCTCAGCAGCTTTTTGTAGAATACTCTCTCTATATTGGTTTTTCATTTTTTCGGCGAGCGAACCAACGAAGGGGTTATCGGTGTACGATTCAATACGGTTATCTACTATTTGGTTAACCGATTGGATGGCAGCTTCAATACTCATAGGGTCATGAGGATCAAAGCTAACGGCGCCCAAATCACCATCAAGTTGGTTCAATGCTTGCGTTATTTCTTTTAACTCTTTTTGCAACTTGTCGAGCCCAGTAATTTTAAGCATGTTCTCTCCTGTATATAATGCCTCAGTTCTTTTTTACGCTTAAGGTCATTCTTATCTACTCTTAAGACGATTCACTATCCACCTATAACTGCATGGCTTTAGCTCACTTAAATCAGCCTTATGCCTTTCAACATTCAGCGTATCAAGCTGCTCAAGAAGTAGGTCATAAACCTTTTGATACCTCACCACCGTATGGGTGCGAAGGTACTCGTTTATCACTTCATCAATGAGGTCATGAACTTCTTGAGGCAATTGCTTGGTGCGATTGCCTTTGGCTTTATGCTTGGGCATCAGTGCGTGTTTATCCCAACCGCTTTCCACAAAGGTTTTGTTCCAATAGGCTAGCGTGCGCCATGACGGTGGGCTACTGTCGTTTATTTCCGAAGCCCTTTGGGTTATATACGGGGTTAACCATTTCTCGGTATGGGCTGGAACGCTTTGCTCAATTGCGCCTTGTACATACTTATAACGTCGCTCCATTTCTTTTTTGGATGTAACATCTTCCGCCGCCTCAGCTTTAGGCTTTTTAACGTTACTGAGTGGTTTAAAGGGTAACTTGGTGGGTAGCTCACGCCGCGCGATGGTTCTGAGCTGGCCGTTTGACACCAGTTGCTCAAGCCTTGGCTTCGCAAAATTAAACCGCCCACCGCTTTCAATATCCGTCAACACCACATCACTACCCGCAATGCTTTCAACTACAAAGTAGGAACATGAATGTTCTGATAGGCGTTTTACTAAAATCAGGTCAGGGTTTTGCAAGTCCATTGTGGTGGCATTTCCTAAAACGACGGCAAAGCATAAGTTCAAATAGCGTATACCCTAGTTGAACATCACCAATACCAATTAAAAGTGTTCATTTAGGGTGGTTTAAGGCGTTAGTACGCACTATATTTATTTAGTCTAGATGCTAAATGAACAATTGCCATGAGTAAGATTGGATATGCGCGAGTTTCGACCACAGATCAGTCTTTAGATTTACAAGTAGTCAAACTTGAGGAAGCTGGTTGTGACAAGGTATTTACCGATATGGCATCAGCATCGAATACCAAACGCGATGGGTTTCAAGCTCTACTTAGCTACCTTCGTGCTGGTGACACGTTAATCGTGACTCGAGTCGACCGCATCGCTCGTTCCGTACTCGACTTACAAACCTTAGTGAAACACCTAAAATCCAACGATATTCAGCTACAAGCGCTTGAGCAACCCATCTCAACCGAATCAGCCTCGGGCAAAGCCTTTTTAGATATGCTTGCCGTGTTCGCAGAGTTTGAACTCAATATCAGAAAAGAGCGACAGCTCGAGGGCATTGCAGCCGCTAAAAAAGCGGGTAAATACAAAGGCCGCAAGCCAATATCTAACCAAATAAGGTCAAAAGCTCAACAACTATATAAGCTGGAACATTCTATTTCTTCTATTTCGAGACAATTAAGTTTATCAAGAACAACAATATACAAACTCGTTAAGAAGAATATTGGTTAAACATATCAGCATACTCTCAAGTTAGTGTTACAGATTCCCTTCTACGGATGTACTAAATTTTATGTATCTACAAATTTGATCAAAAATTAAAAAACCCATCAGTGACTCTTTCATGCCAATCAAGTCTTCAGCAATTGCTCCGTGGGATATAGAGTTCCTACTTACAGGGTTTAGGTCGCTATGGGGATCAAAGTCCTGAAAGAATATACTTTTCAAAAAGCTGCAAAATTGTTCTGGGAAGTACAGGGAAACCGAGTATGATTTTTCAGTAATATGTGTCGCAATATGCTCAGATATAGCCGTCTGCCGCCTTCCTCCTTTATCTGTATTATGCATCAAAAAGTCGTCTCTCAACACCGACTCCAGCCTCGGATACATTAAATGAACAGCCGAATCGTAATCACCGCTTAGGTGAAAATCCAGAGCTCTCTCAACTCTACCTTGGTGTTTGTTTAATGAGTGCGCAGATTTTGAAAAAAGACTTGTTAACCACCTTGTGCTATCAGCACAAAAATCTGTATTTATCTCAGTAAGGAGTTTTGAATAATCCCAACTTAATAGGATATGCTGAATTAAAAGCTGTTGGTTTTGATAGTTTGTGTAAGCAAATGGAAACCAACCAGAGCTTATTACTAAATTCCACTGTTCTTCAGTAATATCGTAGACTTCATAAAACAATGCCCTGCTATATCCATAACTCAAAAAATGATTAACAGAATAATCTATGTCCCTTTTGACGTCTTTATCACTTAACAACGGACCATAGTCGTAATAGAAAATCCGATCCCAATCCTGACTCAATAATACTAGATAAGCAGAATCCTTAGGAAAGGAAACACCTTCAACTGACAACTCCTGAACATGAAGAATATCGTTGATCCTAACAGCCTCACCTTTAGTGAAACCCTCATGCTTATTAACCGCAATTCGAGCTAGGATTTCAATTTCATTAACATAAACCGTTGCTTCTAAATCTTCATTGATAATAACTACAACAGTTTTAATCATAAAAGGATCGTATTGCTCAGGAAGTTTGCTCAAAATACTGTTTAGCGCTTTGATCTTACGCAGAAATTCCCTTCCTTCAGATTGGACCGCAATCCCTCTAAACTCGACCCCCCCCATTTCTCCCTGTTTTGCAGGACCTAAAGCGAAACCCACAGGTCTCTCTGTTAGTTTGATTTTATACACTTTAATTTACCTCTTTAAATCAGGAGTCAAGCTTACTACTTATCCATGTTTCACATCCCTTACTTGAAAGCTAAGATGCTGATCAGTTTGGTGTGGTCACAACAACAGCCCTTGCCCATAATTCATCTGCGTTTTCTACTCTGTCATAAATACTCTCTGAACCACCACCAGAGCCATGTGCAATAACCCATTTAGTTGCTAAAGGGCTACTACCAAATAAGGCTCCACCATCCGCATCAGAGCCAGAGACTCCATAAACGTGAGATAAAGCTGGGTGTGCTTCTAAGTTATTTAGTGATTTTACAGGAAGCACAGATACAAGAAGAGTATGACTCCCTCCGCATTCTGAGTGCTCACATTTAAAAGTAACCTTAAAATCGGGTTTCCAATCTTCTATCGCAGCTGGGTTACTCCGCCATTCCCAACCTGCTAAATCAAAGAACGCAGCCCAAATAGCCTCTAAATCCGTGCCAAATTGTATTCCATTATATTTAGAACTCATTAATAACCCCTTATCCAATATCCGCAATTACTTCATATTAAATATCAATTAAGATACATAAAACTACAATGCCTTTATGTCTACGTAACTTAATTAAAATCAATGTATGTATCGTTTTCGTAGCATCAATTATTTTGTTTGATCACCTTCCTCAACCCATTCACGTACCCGCGCTTATAAATCTCATTCCCCTCAGCATCTTTGACTTGCCCTGTGAGCATAACTTCCCAGCCTTGTTTATTGAAAAATGCATCAGAAATTGCGGCTTTAATGGCTTCAACTTCCAGCGGTACCAATTGCCTATTTTCAAGTGTGGTATTAGCTTTATTGCCTTTAGTTCTGTCGATAAATAAGTCGGAGTTGGCTTTCAGCGTATTAAGTTGGTCACGGTATTTGTTACGTTCGGCAATCAGTGAGCCTACAACGGCTCTAATCACAGGGTCGTCTATAGCATCGAGAATATGTTGGTCGTTGCTATTCAATAGCTGTTTTTGGCGTACTGAGAGCGGCTTTTTACACGTTGTGCCTGCATAGGCTGCCCAAGCCTCAATTAATTGCTGAAAATGCTTTCCTGTGCGATTACGGATGGTTTGTGTTGATGGACCACCTTGTTCTTTTGACAACCGCCCGATCGTTGCCATAGAAAAGTCGAAAGGCGTTATTCTACTTTGTTGCTCAAGCACTGCATTCAATACCATTAAAGCATTGGATGTTCTTGCAGTGGCGCTTGCGCATAGCTCTTGCAGTACTAGGGTTGGGTCAACTGGATTAGCCATTTTTCTTCACTCCTAAAGTGGCTGTTGCCATGTTTGCTAATGTTCTGATGCTAATGCCTGTATTACTTTCAATCGCTTGTACACCTTGCTCGAGTAGGCCTGCGTCTTTCAAGTAAGCTTCAGTATCAAGGTAAGTTGAAAGCATTGTCATGGCTTTGCTTTTGTCTGGCTCTTTAGTGGCATTTAGCATGGCATTGACCATCACATTACCAAGCTTAAGCTGCGCTTCGTCGTCGAGCTGCATCAGGATTGGTTGGTAGCCCATGCGCATCAGCATGGTGTTTAGCATGTTTGATCTGTGATTAATGGCCGTGGTTTTCTTTAAATCGTCTTTTAAGTCTGCAAATACTTCTGCGTCATCGCAGATTTGGATCAGCTGCCTAAATTCAGATTTCGTGTCTAAAAAGCTAAAAAATGGTGATATGTCTTGTGCGGAGCCAAGCGCAATCACTTTGTCTTTGCGATCGTGTTCTTCCCGATTTTGCTCAATACTTAGTACCTTACGGATCACCTGAAAACACGCTACTAAGTCTTTGCAGTATTCATCGGCTTCGGACTTTTGTCGCTCAATACGCCGGTCTATGCTGTTTAGCTGGTCGCGCTTGCTAAAAGGGGTGCCATTAACTTCACAGAAATACTCTTCATCCAATAAGCTCGCCTGCTCGCCCTCGAGTTCCGCAGCAATTTTTGCAGCTTCTGTGGCGTGATAACTTAGGTTGTTAAAGTGAGCCGTAAGCGATTGAATATAGCGGATGCTGGTAATAAACCAACGACAGCGAATACAGTTCTCAATGCCATGGGGTACTGGCGCGTGTAAATCGGCTTGGTTCCGATTCGCTTTTTTTAGTTTATCACCGCCATTCCAACACCCTGCAATAGAGGCATGTTCAACCAAGGGCGAGGTATTGCCTCCCGCTAAACAAATGCCTATCGACTTTTCCTGCCACCCAGCTGGGTTGCGCACTCTCAATGCAGTTTGTAGCGATTCAATGTCTTTAAACGCCGCTTGCAAGCCGATTTCTTCAATGGATTTATTGGCCAAGAATGACTGCAAGCTATCGTCTTCTTTGTCGGTTATTTTGCCTTCGGCCTCGCGCATTTTCTTGGCCATCATCACAGGCGTGAGCTTGGTGTAGTGCAAAGTCATGATCAAACGACTGTGGCCAACCAACAGCTTTGACAATATCGGTGTGGGTATTTCCCCCTCAATGGCGTAGCAAGTGATCAAAGAAACGCGTAATGCATGCAAAGGAAATAGCGGCCTTCTGGCATTTTTAGGGTCTACAAAATGCACTTTGGCACCATCTCTTAAAGTATGCTCTTTTTTCGCCACATCTTGCTCAAGTTGAGCAAGCAAAGCCACCCAAAGTGCGTTAACATAACCATCTGTAATTGGCATGCGCCGTTCGCGCTTACGATACGCAGCGGCATTGCGAAACAAAAAGCAAATATCACCAATTTCACTGCGCTGAATTTTGGTTTTAGTGCTACCAAAGTGCTTGTAATCTAAGTCGTAAATTGAGGTGGGCTTGTTGATTGGATTGTACTTTTCTTGCCAGTTTCTTAGCTTTTCTAACCAATACAACACCTCTTCGTGTTGCCATGGGATCACGTATCCCCGAGTTATTTCATCTTTGTTTCTATCTGCGGTTTTATTGGTGTTTATGTACATACCCGTCATCACATCACCAATATCTGGCGTAATAATGCGGTGGAATACCCCTTTTTGCCATGGGCGCTTATCGCTGCCTTCAGCAAAATGATGTTGCTCATTCATTTGCCACTCGCCGTTGCTGTAACGCCATGTATCAGCTTCGCCCGAGTCCAGCATTCGCACTTGAAAGGTTCGTAAAGGTAACTGCAATTTAAGGTATAAAGCCATGGCACGAACAGGTGACCAAATTAAGTAAATGCTGTCTCCTTCTTCTAGGGTTCTAAGTGCACCATCTATTCTGATTTGCCGCTGTTTATCTAGTGTGTGTTTTTGCCAAACACAATCGGGGTCTGCTTTGTCTATCACCGACTCATCAACCAAAATCCAGTCTTTTAAAAAACGAGCATTGGTGAAGAAGATCTCACTGTAGTCGATGGCCCACTTCCATTGCTTAAAGTGACCCCGAGGCGCGGGGCATAATATGCTGCGCAGTTGCTTAATATAGGCGTAGGGTAAAGCGTTGTAGACAGTCTCCTGTCGTCTTACAGGGTTTTGCTCTTTATCAAAGGGGTTTTGAAATAGCGGCACAGGATCGCCATTGTCATCAGGCTCTGAGTAGTAAGTGTCAATTATCCAGTCAATAAAGCTACATACTTCGTTGTTTTGCCTAACACGGTAGCCTTCGTTCAGCTCAAACGGCATAAGAAACTTGTTGTAGTCTTGATCTGCCAGTGTAAATAGCTCAATGGGGTCGGTAATAAATCGCGGTACCAGGTATTCATCTAAAAAGCGTGCGATGGCGGCGCGTGAATGGTCAATGCCGTATTGCTTTTTTTCAAGCCAAGTAGAGGCCAGCTCCCGCCATGTTTCCCAGCCTGAGCCGTTTTTCTTGATAAACCAATTGAACTCATAATCCTGTGTTTTCATGGTTTATATCTCCTTAATTTAGGGTACTTACCGCTAAATAGCCCATCTGGGTCAATATCTTCAAAACCCGATTCCATCACCTTTTGCCAGCTCACGCTGACGTCTTCTTTAAACTCGGCATAGTGTTGGCCATCAAGGCTTTTTGACGCTCTTTCACATGCCAACGTCACATCTCTAATACTAGGTTGGGTATATACGGCTTGTGATAACAGCGAAGCATGATGGAGTGCCTTTTTGATCAGTCGTGGATCGATACCTGCACTCGACATACGTCTGCCATAAGCATGACGGTGGGCATGTGGAGTTCGCCCTTCGGGTTTTGACACCACTAGGTTGATACGGGCCATGGCCGCTTTATAACTTTGGTTAAACGCGTTTAGGGTGAGCGATTGACCTTCGTGTGTTTGTGAAAACGACACAAATGCGTAAGGGTGCATTCTTGGCAACGGTAATAGGTAAAGTAAGTATTGCTGCCACAACTTGGCAAATAGCTCACCGTAAAAGGCTGGAAACCAGTGCAGTTGAATGTAGTTTTCGTCATCATCAACCACTTTGGTTTTCCAGCCAACTCGGGCGGTACCCGTCATGCGGTTACGAGGAATTAAGTTAAAGTTCTCAGACAAATACGCTGCGCGTGTTTTTTGTCGTTTGCGGCCAGTCCAGTTATTTGGTGCTCTGCCATCTTCGGGGTGGTACAAACGTACTATCACACCACTTGGGTTTTCTGGGTCGTAAAACACATCATCCACCCAAAGGTGTAAAGCATCACTTTCTCGTACACCGGTGCCATGCATCAGCAACACAATAAGCTGATCACGTAGTGCCACGCGCTTATCTCTGGCTTTGCCTAAACCTTGAATAAAAAAGGGTTTAAAGAGCTTTTCTGGAAATGAAATGGCATCACCATCAACCTTTAGCACATCCTTTTTACCACGTACCTTGCGTACGGTTTTAAGCACACTGGGTAAAGGGTTACTTTTGATATGGCCTAAAAAGTTGTACTGATTGCGTTTGTACCACGCAGCATAGTTAAGGCGTTCTTGATGAGAGCTGGCTTGTTCAAATGGATTTAAGCTACTTGTATTTCTGTTATTGGCGAGCCAATCCGTTAAGCCATTTAGCGCAGATAAAAGTTGATTTACATTTGCTGTAGAGCGAGGTAGCCAATATAAGCCCGATGGATCATTCCCTTCTGGGCTAATGGTACCCAACGATAAACGCATTACAAATGATTGAAATAACTTGCTGGCGTCTGAAAATAATCCTGTGTTGGCTTCCATGTACTCGAGCAACAATTGGCAAGCAAACGTAATGCGATTCATCCATGGCAAACTTTTAATGTGCGACTGGCTTATAACGTAATCAAGTAAGGGATCGAATACACCATATTCGCTAAGCAACACAGGTACTTCAATCAATAAACCTGAATTATCTGTTTTAACTTGCGCAAGAACTTTGACTAACACGGTAACTAAACCAATTAGTACGGATGAGTTTTAGTAGATTAGTATAAGAAGTGCTATTGATCTAATGAACTGAGAATGAGTTTTTAATTGGATTTATAAGGGAATTAGTACAGATTAGTATAGTTTTGAGTGCTATCAATAAGACTTACACTTCAAACAACAGTATGGAAGTTTGGGTGGCAGTCTTACCAGCCACATCCCGGCACACAAGTCATACGCTGTGGCTGCTTCGTTCCCGACCTGACCAGATTCACGTACTATTGTTGCGAGAGGACCAATAAGACTACCATTGAGGGCCTTGTTTGGCGCGGGAAGAATTATCTCGAAGATTGCAGGGGGATGCAAGGGAAAAGTCAAAAAGCTTGGCTAACTGAGTGATGTTTAAACAGTTTGCCAAGCTTTTGTGGATTTTATGAGGCTATGTGCTTATTTGTTCAACGCAATTTTGATTTCTTCTAGGCGCTTTTTCACTTTCTTCATGTTTTCAGGGCCCATTCTTAAAAACTGTTTTTGCGCCGGAGAAAGTTGCTCCCATTCTGCATAAGCATATTTATAGGTAACTGAGTCTTTTACCAAAGGCAATGCGGTGTCTGGAATGGGTGTTGCCAACAACTCGTCGATTGCGTCAGTTAACGTGCCGTTGAATGCATCTCCTTCGTAGCCTATTTCTTCGTATGCTTCTTCAAATAATGGTTTGTATTGGTCGTATAATCTAACTACTTGCGCGGTGCTCATGGTGTCGAACATGGCGACATAGGGTGTGTAACGCTCGTAGCTGTTAGGATCGGTAATAATAATGTCGTCATCAATTACGCTAAAGCCATCTTGCGGCTTCACCACTGGTGAATGGTTTTCTGCCACTTTACCCTTTGCTAGGTTATCTACATAAACTACCGTGCGGCGGATCACGTCATCGTCTGCCAGCAATTTTACCGCTTGATTAGAGAGATAATTCGATACCGCTTCTTTAATTTCTGTATCACTTTGTGAAAGCGGCGGTAGTGTTACTTCAGGTTCAACCGGCTCTACTTGCTCTGGCTCGATTTGCTCTCGTTGCGGTGGCAAGGTTACTTCAGGTTCAACCACTTGTTCAGGTGGTGTTTCTCTTGCGGTATTGACCAGTGGCGTTTGGGTTTGTTCAGGCACAACAATATCTTGCTTTACCTTTTGGTTTTCCGTCGATGGAGTGTCTTTTTGTGCTAGCACAAACACAGCCACAATAATCAACGCTAGTACAACTACTGCGGCAAATAACAACTGGCTGTTAGAAGGTCTTTTATTACCTTCTTGATGATTCTCTGACATGGGGACTCCCTCTTCGTCATTGTTGATACGCGTTAATGTAAAACTATCACCAAATACTTGACTAATAACTTAATGCGCGCTGAAACCCTAAAAAAATGCGTTGTGGTGCAAACTCTGGCTACACCTTGTTCAAACATTTGATCTTAATAAAAATACTTGAGCACCGAACTTAAGTTCAGTACATTGAAGTTAAGCTAAATTGCCACTTTATTAAATACAAAATCGCGCCAATTAGCGACTAAATTAAACCGCTAGTTTGTTAAAATTTGTTTGTGCCACCATAGCGCTTTAGTGCTTAAATTTCAAAATAATAGCCTAATATGTTGCGCGGGTATGTGCACTCAAACAACTTGGGTTTTAGCTAGGTTCAACTAGAATAAATAATACAACCTATAAGCGGCTTAAGGGCAGAGTGGCACTTTACTACTAAAAATAACGCATTTACTGGAGTTATCAACTCTTTGCACCTAAAGCATTACAACATCAACAAAGATAAATAACGCATAAAAAGACCAAATTTAAATTAAGCAAATTTAACAGCAGGATAGCCTCTTTTGAGAAAGCATAGAACGAGTGATAAAAAAATTGCCTTACTACTGACTGGAGGTGGCGCAAGAGCCGCTTATCAAGTTGGGGTATTAAAGGCGCTTGCGCAAAGTATGCCTCGTACTTCTCCCCTCCCCTTTGAAATCATTACTGGCACCTCTGCCGGCGCAATTAACTCGGCGGGGATTGCCTGTTACGCATCTTGCTTTCACCTTGCGGTGAAAAAAGTGGAATATATTTGGAAGAACTTTAGCACCGACATGGTGTACAAAAGCTCGTTTACTGGTGCATACGGCCATTTATTTGCCAATATGATGCGTAGCTTTCAAGCGCAATACCTTAATCAGCCACCAGCCAGCTTGTTAAATAACTCGCCGCTTCGAAAGCTGCTGGCCAATGTGCTTGATTTAAATCGCATCGATCACAATCTACACCGCCATTATCTTGATGCCATCGCGATTACGGTTTCGAGCTATTCTACTGGTAAGTCAGTGGCGTTTTATCAAGCGAACAATGCTGAGCCTTGGCAGCGCTCAAAGCGCGAAGGTGTTCCGGGCACAATTTCGCTCGACTTACTCATGGCAAGTTCGGCTATACCTATGGTGTTTCCAAGCGTGCGCGTTAAACATCATTACTATGGAGATGGCTCTATCCACCAGCTTTCCCCGCTTAGCCCTGCCATTCATTTAGGTGCGGATAAAATCTTTGTGATCGGTGTTGAACAGCCTAAACTACCACAGCCGCTCGGTTATGAGCCGCATTTTCCGGGAATGTCTGTGGTCGCCGGTCACCTGCTAGACAGTGTGTTTAGCGATACCCTAAATTCAGACATCGAACGGCTCGACCGCGTTAACCGTACGGTAAGCTTGCTACCGGCCAGAGAAAAGCACAAAGAACTTAGGCGAGTAGATCATATGCTCATCAAGCCAACGGTTAATTTTAATGAAGTCGCAGATCATTATTACGAAGATATGCCGTTGGCAATCAAGCTGTTACTCAGAACCATGGGGGTTAAAAAGCATTCTCCGTCGAGTTTAACTAGTTACTTGCTGTTTGAGCGTACTTATACACAAAAACTCATTGAGCTTGGATTTGAAGACGGCATGAACCGCTTGGACGAAATGAGAGAGTTTTTGGAACTCAAGTAAGATTTACAATAATAAAAATAGGTAGTAAAGATGTATAAACCTACTATAAGTGCACTTATGCATATCGCACTTGGGTCAATTTCATTTAGCGCACACAGCCAAACGTTCGACGTTGTTCAAATCATCCAAAATAACACCGCTGGGTTTAGCGGCTTAGATAATCCCAGGCAGCTGCGTTTTAATCACCAAGGTACGCAGGCCGTTGCAGTAAGTGGCGACGATAACGCAGTGGTTACATTTGCACTTAATGCAAATAAGCAGCTAGTCCAAGATCAACTCTTTCAATCGAGCGATGCGCAACCACTTTTACTTACTGGCGCATCCGATGCGGTATTCGTAAATAGCAATCTCATTCTTAACACTAGCTTTTACGATGGTGCATTAAATGTGTTTGCAAAAGATAAAACGGGTAAGTTTAACCTTGTGCAAACATTTTCTGACGAAGTGTCTTACAAAGTGGTGTTTGATCCAACCAAAAATGCCTCAGCTCATAACACCCTTAGCTTGTTTGCACCTTGGAAAATTAGCTTAAGTGGCGACAAGCGCTATGCATTTATCCCTAGTTATAAAAGCAATACGGTCACTGCTTTTAGGATCACTCCTACAAACAGCGTGACGTGGCTAGGCCCTATTGATAGCGCTGAGCAAACTGATATGGGTGGGCCTGTGGATGTGCTAGTAAGTAAAGAGGCTAACGCGCTTATCGTTGCAGGTTATGAAGGTGATGTCATTACGCTATGGCAACAGACAAAAGGTACTTATACTGTTAAACAGCGCATCGTTAAAAACGACACTAACTTGCTCGCACTCAGTAAACCACAAGCCTTGGTTGCTAGCTCAGATTTCACTGTTTTTTATGTTGCAGCGGCGGGCAGTAACAGCATTTTAGCCTTTGAGCGTCAACAAAATGGTCAATATCATTTGCTCCAGACCATTGATGCAAGCCAAGTTGGCAAGCCACTTAACGGTGTCTCCACCTTGTTACTTGCTGCTGATGGCAAAAGGTTGTTCGCAGCCTCTGAGAGTAGCTCTGGTATTGCAGAGTTTAGCGTTACCGCAACGGGCAAACTTACATATATCGCAACTTTTGATGATTTGACCAATCCCTTAGCCAATATATCAGCCTTGGCTTTTGTGACAGACGCAAATCACTTAGCCGTATCTCTTGCAAAACAAGATACCATCAAAATACTCAAAATAAGGAAGTAGTAACGCATGTGGCCAACTGATAAATCACTGATAGGACACCATGTCACCCTTGAACCATTATCAACAACACATATTAATGCGCTGCAACAGGCAGTAAAAGATGGTGAAGCTTGGAAGCTTTGGTATGCCAATGTCCCCACCCCAGACGATATGGAACGCTATGTTAACACTGCGATAAGTCAAGGTTCTGAAGGCAACCTTGCCTATGCGGTAAGGCTAAATAGCAGCAACGAAATCGTGGGAACCACCCGCTATTACAATGCAGATATAGCTAATCGCCGTGCCATGCTAGGCTATACATGGTACAGCGATAAAGTGCGTCGAACAGCGGTTAACACGGAGTGTAAGCTTTTGCTGTTACAGCAACTTTTTGAAGATTTTGACGCCATTGCCGTAGAGTTTAGAACTCACTTTTTTAATCATGCCTCTCGCAATGCCATTGAGCGACTTGGCGCCAAACTCGATGGTATCTTGCGCAGTCACCAGATTGGTAGAAACGGCGAGCTAAGAGACACCGTTGTGTATTCGATTATCGCCTCAGAATGGCCCACCGTTAAGCAGCATTTATTGAGCAAGCTCGACAGGTAGTAAAAGCATAAAAGATCGCAGGGTGAACCTGCTCCTACTCCGTGTTGTAGGAGACGCTTTACGCGACGAGCAGTAACAACAAAAACAACACACAAGATCGCAGGGTGAACCTGCTCCTACTCCGTTGTAGGAGACGCTTTACGCAGCGAGCAGTAACATAAAAACAACACACAAGATCGCAGGGTGAACCTGCTCCTACTTTGTGTTGTAGGAGACGCTTTACGCGGCGATCTGTATAGCTTACTGCACGATTTTACTTTTTGCTTGAGCTATCATGCTTTCAAAATAATCATATACTGACGGATCGTCGACTTGCTGTGCTTTCGCAAGTTGCAAGGCGTGATTAAAGCTTTTCAGCGCCTTGTTATACGCTTTGTTCTCTATATATCCATGGCCTAGGCTTGCATGGGCATAAGACGAGTCGGGATAACGCGTGACAAATGCATTTAAAGTCGCAAGTGCAGCGTCTACACGTTTATGGCTGATTTGCGCGTCAGCAAGTGCTCTGTATATAGACTCTGGCACTAACACATCAAACTCATAGCGTTTAGAGAGCTTTAGATAATAATCTTCAATATCAGAGATATGCGCATATTTTCCTGCTTCTTCGTTAAGCTCAAAATAAAAATCATCAAAAAGTTCCGTTAATCCTTCATAGAGACTTGGGTAAAACGTAGTTTGATGCGTTTCCAATTCTTTGAGGCTAAATTGCCAATTTACTTCTTTTGATCGAAGTGCTTTCAGGTTTGACGCAACTCGCATACCGTTGGTGTAAAAGTCGCCACCTTCCCCAGCGATACTAATATACAAATTGCGACGTAAATCATGAGCTGAGTTGCTGAGTGCTTTAAACTGCTGATCGAGCTCTTCCTCACCCCACCAACCTGGCGGACTAACAAGCAGATAATTAGTAAATATCTCTGGCTTATTTAAAAAGGTGTGTAGTCCGTAGATCCCACCATTGGAATACCCTACTAACGTACGATTAGGTTTGAGTAAATATTGTGACTCAATGAAAGGAAATAACTCTTGAGTTAAGAAGGCTGTAAACTCGGTTGTCTTGCCAAATTGAGGAAACTTCTCTTTAATCCAGCGCTGTCTATCACTTTGAGCCTCACCGTTAATTGGCGGTAAGTAGTCTCTAGTTCTTACCGTGGTTTTCAACCCAACAACGATGGTAGCTGGTATTTTTCCAGTACTAACCAAAGACTCCACAATGCCCACGGTTTGGGTAAAAAAGAATTCTGCATCGAGTAA
The DNA here is from genome assembly GCF_001709235.1 of Pseudoalteromonas sp. BMB. Taxonomy (NCBI): domain Bacteria; kingdom Pseudomonadati; phylum Pseudomonadota; class Gammaproteobacteria; order Alteromonadales; family Pseudoalteromonadaceae; genus Pseudoalteromonas; species Pseudoalteromonas sp. BMB. The sequence goes on along the minus strand of NZ_MBQA01000001.1, from coordinate 141,214 downwards.
GTACAACACTTGATATTGTTTCTTAGGGTCATAATCATTTGGTGTATAAACCATGACCTCCCTATTCTCACTTAATATCTTAGATGCAAAAGTTATTTTAGACCCAATAGTGATGGCTTGTTGTTCTAATGTTTGCCCATACACCTTGCCCAATGCTGCAAGTAGCATTAACAATAGCAAAATAATAAAACGCATGACTTTCCTTTTTAGTTTATTTTTATCAGTGTGTTACATTAGAAAAAAACAGGGCGATAAAATAGCAAAGTTTGCTGATTTTTCGCTGATAATTCGCTGAAAAAAGAATTTTAAAATGGAATTAAAGCAGTTTTTGATTGCGGAACACCTTGTGGATGTAAACCGCAATCATATTGTTATCGACCAACAAACGTATGCGCTCCCCCCTAAAGCAATAGCGGTGCTTTGTGAATTGGCAAAACAACCTAGAGAAGTAGTGAGCTTTGAGCAACTACTTAACACCGTTTGGCACGACAGAGTTGTTTCTCCCAATACATTGCAGCGCTGCATTTTTCAAATTCGCCAAGTATTCAAATATGCTGATAGTGAGTTAGAGTTTATAAAAACGCACAGTAAAAAAGGCTATAGTTTAGAGGCATCCGTTACGTCAACAAGCAATAAGCCAAGCGCGCATAAAGCGACTCAAAAATCTCGCCCACGCGCTGCAAAATTTGGGGTAGCGGCACTAGCGATAGTTATCACGGCTTATCTCTTTACGGTTATAATTCAACCAAAAACCAAGCCCAGAGTACCGATTCAGCCTACTTTTACTCCAATGACCACAAGTGACGCATGGGATGCAAATGCCAGCTACTCACCCAATGGACAATGGATTGTTTTTCAGCGCTTTAGCGATAATTGCCATAGTCAGCTTTGGGTAAAAAATCTAGCCTCGCACAAAACCTCTCGTTTAACCGCTCGCCAGGGCGTATACGGAAAACCAAGTTGGTCACATGACGCAAAGCAACTAACTTTTACTGAACGGAGTCATTGCAAGGCTCAAGAGACGTCTCCCTTTTGCTGGTTTTTAAACACACTAAATGTCGATACTGCAATCAACTCACCACAAAATCCACATGCCGTTATCGCTTGCCAAGAAAAGCCCATATGGCGTGCAAATTGGATGAAAAGCGGCGAGATCAGTTACTTATCTCATTTGCGCCCTAAGCGAGTAGTGCCCTACCTTTTTGATTTAAATACAAAAAAAAGCCGCACTACCGAGTATTTGCCAAACTTTGAAAACTACACTCTTGACTATCTTGCAGATCAAAATGTTTTCGCAATGGTGAGCATTGATGAGCACAACTCTCATCACCTGAATATTTACAATCCTGATAAGACACTAACGATCACGGCAAAGATAGTACTACCGCACGAATTGTCACCATTACAGCCAATTGAAGTCAGTTATCATCCAAGCGGTGAGTATTTGCTCGCATCGACGACTAATGGACTTTATAAACTGCAAACCAACGGGAGAATGGTTGCACTTGATACTGGGGGCAGAAAGAATCTAACAGAGGCTTCTTTTTCAGCTGATGGAAAACAGATTTTAGCGACACAGATAAATGCCGATACCGATATTTTTACCTTAAGTCTTGCTCAAATACGAAATCACCAAACCGCTGCGACAGCAAAGATAGCCAGAACAACAATGAAGGAGGACAATCCACAGTTTCAACCTCATGGTGATCATATTGCTTTTACATCTACACGTACCGGCTCAAGACAAATATGGCTTTACAATGACCAAGGTGTTTCACAGCTTACCGATTCACGGCACGACAATATCAGCAAACGAATTGTGTGGTCTCCTGCGGGTAATGAGATAGCTGGCACAACACAACAAGGACTCACTATTTGGTCCTTAAATGGTGAGAAAACCCTCATTGCTAATTCGCTTGCCATTGATTCCGTCCTGCAGTGGCTGACGCCGAAAACGTTGTTGGTCACAGCAAGGGAAAATGGAAACGCGGGGCTTTACATTATAAATAAAGATACCAAAGATGCCTCACTCATTGTTTCTGAAAATGTAGTTTGGGCCGCGCAAGTAGATAGTGAGCATTTTCTTTATCAAGATATGAGTCAGCGTTTTTGGCTTGTTAACACAAACGCAGCTCCCGTACCGACTGAGATCCATGCGTTACGCGCTCAGTTAGCGCAGCCATTTGCCGTTTATAAAGACGGTATATTGTACGGCGTAAACAACGACAACCAACTATGGTCTTATCATCTCAGTACAGGGATATATCAACGCCTTTCAGAGGTACCCAGTAACAGCCGTTACTTAGCAGATTTTAACGGTGACACCTTTTTGTTTACTCAAATGCATTTGATGCAAAAGCATATCGTGTCATTTAATACACCTGATGATCAAGGCACATAGATAGAGCAAGAACGCATCCTGCTCCTACTCCGTGTTGTAGGAGACGCTTTACGCGGCGATCTGTTAAAAAAGCATAATTTAAAAAACGTTATTATGGCAGGCCATCGAGTAAAAACTGCTCCGCACGTTCAACGCGGCGGGGTTTCCCCTTTAACAGCAAAACATCATTAACGCGTAAAATGGTTTGCTCATCTGGTTGAGCAATTTCTTCGCCGTCACGTCTTAACGCAGTAATATCAACGCGCTTAACGTTGAGCTCAAGCTCAGCAATTGACTTGTTAACAGCAAATGCATGGTCAGGCAAAGCAATGGCATGCAGATATTCTAGCCTCTCGCCTGTGACTTCATGCAGATCACTGCTGTCTCCAGCAAAAAAACCATGTAAATACGGATAACGATTTTCTCGCTCTTTACTGACGCGACGAAAAATCCTGCGCATTGGCACGCCAGACATGTACAACACATGAGAAACCAACATCAAACTTGCTTCTAAAGTTTCTGGCACAACTTCTGCGACGCCCATGGCTTTTAATTGCTCCATGTAGCTGTCATCTTTCATGCGTACCAAGATCTTCACTTCGTGGGTACGCCGACGAATGGCGTCTACAACCACTTGCGTCTGTTCAAAGTCATCGAAGGTAATGATAACCAAGCGCGCTTTATCAATATTTGCTGACTTTAACAGCGTTTTTTGTGCCGCATGACCAAATAGCACAGGCTCACCCGCAATTTGTGCGTCTTGTACAATTTGCGGGTTGCGCTCTACCGCAATATAAGGAATAGCCTCTGGACGTAAAAATCGTGCGATAGTTTGACCAACACGCGCATAACCAAAAATCACAACATGATTTTTTAAATCAGCCGCGTTATAACCACTCGGAGCTTCGGGTTGCCAGTCTTTTTCTATTCCCAAGATATTGAGAATATGCGCGGTTTTACTAATAAGATAAGGCGTTAACGCCATAGACAACACGCCAAGCGTGATCAAGAAGGACACCGCATTTTGATCCAACAACTGATGTTTACTGGCAAGCGCGAGTAACACAAAGCCAAATTCCCCCATCTGCCAGATCAAAATACCAGCGCCCCAAGCGTCTTTTTTACGCTCACCCATTAACTGCGCAACGCCAACGATGATCAACACTTTGATCACAAGCACCGCGGCAAGTGCTGCAACAATATAAATAAACTGGTCGAGCACATAAGGAATATTTAGCTGCATACCCACTGTGACAAAAAAGAGTCCCATTAGAATATCTCGAAATGGTCTAATTTCTGCCTCAAGCTGATGCCGATATTGGCTTTCCCCTAGCATCATGCCCGCTAAAAATGCGCCGAGCGCCATTGAAAGCCCGAATGCATAAGTGAGCGAGCCCGCGCACAGGGCTACAACCAAAGTAGATAAAACAAAGAGCTCATCTGTTCTTACTAATGCGATTTCGTTAAATATTCTAGGCAGTAACCACTTACCTATTGCCCATAAAACCAGACACACCACAGCCCCCTTAGCAAATGCAAAAAGTAGCGCTGATGCCAGCTCTGAATTACTTGCAGAGGAAATAAGCGGAAACGCGATGAGCAGCGGCACAACGGCAATATCTTGGAATAACAACATGCCAATACCGAGCTGACCATGACGTGTGTTGAGCATCCCCAGCTCTTTTAACAGCTTAACCACAACCGCCGTAGAAGAAAGTGCGATGAGGCTCGCAATCACAAATGCCCCTACCCACTCATATTGCATAAAACGCAACACCAACATACCAATTATCGTGGTCACAATGACCTGTAAACTCCCTAAACCGAATACTACGTTTCGCATTGCCATTAATTTTGGCACGGAAAATTCAAGCCCTAAACTGAACAGTAAAAACACGATCCCAAGCTCGGCCATAAAGTGAATTTCTTGGCTGTCACTCATCCATCCAATGCCGTGACTGCCCGCAATGACTCCAGTGAGCAAATAAGCCAGAATAGGCGGCAAGCCAATCCGCTTAAAGGACCAGACTAAAATTACAGCACATAACAGCAAGGCAAAAACCTGCGCGAAGATACTTTGCAATCTGCCTCCTGAGCGAAAAAATTGACGGGGAATAAGGGTGGATTTCTTTTTCTTTCTCTTAAATATAGCAAGCGTTTGTTTTTAAGCCAGTTTAAATTTTTGGCACAAAGTTCGCATATTAATCATGTATTGTTGTATTTAAGGGGAAGAAATATGGAAAATGTCCATATTTTGACACAAAGATTGCCGACCAGAGGCGATTACTTGCCGTTCAATTCTGAACAGTATAGTACGCAAGGCGGTGAACACTACGCGCGATTAGTCGACAAACTTCAGACAACACTCAACATTGAAGAGCTGTTGACTATTTACGCGGAGCATGTGGCAAGAATTTCAAAAATTTCGGGACTCCAGTTCCATTGTAGCCTTGGCGTCTTTCAGATGAAGGACAGCGATAGCCAATTTCCAGCTAGTACGTTTGATCTTGAGCTCGAAAAAGAACACTTAGGCCAGCTGGTGTATTTCAGTGAGTTTCCATTTAGTGAAGCTATCAAGGCAAAATTGTCAAAATTACACGCCTGTTTAATTTACCCAATGCGTAACGCTTTGATGTATAACCGTGTGTTGCAACTAGCAACCAAGGACTCACTAACGGGACTTTACAATCGCAGTCAGTTTGCTGACAACTTAGAAGAAAAGCTTGAACGATGCCGTCGTCAACATCGTAATTTCAGCTTAATGCTTTTAGATTTAGACAACTTTAAGCAGGTGAATGATGTTCATGGCCATAAAGCCGGTGATGAAGTGTTGGTTGAGTTTTCACGTATTTTACAAACCTCAACACGCGCAACTGATTCGGTATTTAGGTTCGGTGGTGATGAGTTCGCCATTTTAATTGACGATCCTGCGTTTACAACCAACAAAGTGATCGCAGAAAGAATTATGGAAGCCGTAAGAAAGTCGAGCATGTTGGCTAAATATACGGTGACCACAAGCATTGGCTTTACGCTGGCATCGAGCCATGATACTGCCGACAATATATTTGCTCGTTCGGATAGCGGCTTATACCGCGCAAAAGCAGCCGGGCGAAACTGCGCTCGCGCAGTATAAAAAAACCACTTCCCCTTTTGCTCAGTGTTATGCGTTAACGCTGAGCATCTTTTCCTAAGTATAGGTATGCCATCAGGGCAAGCGCCGCGCCGTTAAAAAATCCATTTATTACCCATGCAAGCGCAAGGAAATCGGGTAACTCTGAAAACATCACCGCAAGCATTGGCGCAAGTAAGCCAAGAATAAAATACATTCCGCCCTTACCATGCCAATACAATAGTAAAAACACAATACTGATAATGCCTGATGCCGAAGCAAATATTTGATTCAGCCACACCACTTCACTCGACATAAAGAGTACGATAAACACCACCGCAGTGAACACCACCGCATAAGGCGCTTTTTGCGCTAACTGTTGGCCAATTTTTTTACTTTCAGTCATCTTTTACTACCCAAATAATGCCATTATCCTCTGCGTGCTCGGCACTCACAAACAGTCCGTTCACCGCCACCGGTGTATCATTGTAATAAACAACCGCAATAGAATCACGCTCCCAGCTTGGAATATGTAAATCTTTTAGCCAATGTTTCAAGGTATTAGAACCAGGTTTGCCCTGTGGTTTGATTTTATCTTTAAGTCTGCCGTAACGAATGCTAACGATTTCGTCCGTGAAAGGTTTGCGGACCCCCTTGCCCGTTTGTAAAGCAACAGGTGTACTTTGCCCGCTGAGTTCGTTGAGGTTAACGGTCTCAATATCATGCTTTTGGCTATTTTCCGTTACCCAATAAAGTGCATCACGATAACGCCTCACTGCGCCTTGCTTAAAACGTATTTCAAGTTGGCTATCTTGGCGTGATGAAAACGCCTGTTGTACAATTTCATCCAACTGTTTTTGACTCGGCATCTCTATGCCCTGCTTTGATAACCACAGTCTGATGACATTATCTCTTCTTGCACAAGAGAGCTGTTGTAAAGCCGTGATGTTTAGCGCCATCCGACAACGACACTTTTGCAAATCTTCTTCACTCACCTCATCAATTATGGTTTGTTGGCGCTGTAAAATATCGATACTACGCAGTGTGTTACCTACAAAACCATTGAATCGAGAGGTAAGTAACGGGATCACCTGATTGCGTAAAAAGTTACGGTCGAACGCATCGTCGGCGTTGGACTCATCAGTAATATGCTCAAGGCCACACTGCTGTGCAAATGCTTCAATCTCGCCACGACTAACGGCAAGTAACGGACGAATACAATATCGCCCAGATGCCAGCTGAGTTGTCGCTCTCATCGCTCCAAGCCCGAGTAACCCTGACCCACGCTTTAATCTCAGTAAGAAAGTTTCTACTTGGTCATCGGCATGTTGCCCAAGTACGATTGCAAAACCTGCTCTGGCCGCGTCATCTAATGCTTGATAGCGAGCTTCGCGTGCTTGCGCTTCAAGGCTAGTACGGGCTTTCCGAGTAATCGAAACCTGTTTTGCAACAAAGGGAACTTTGAGTGTTTCACAAAGTGATTGGCAAAATTGCTGCCACTGCGAAGCGTGCTGAGATAAGCCATGATTAACATAAACCGCTTGGAGTGCAATGTTATGCTTATTTGCATATTCTCGACAAAGATGGAGCAACACAACCGAATCCACACCACCAGATAAAGCAATGCACAACCCTTTGGCGTCAAGGCTGGAGCTCAATACCTTTAAACTTGACTCTACTTGTTGGTAAACCCGACTATTAATCATGTTTTCTTACAATCAATAAAAAAAGCCGCTCAATAGCGGCTTTTTAACTTAAATTAGCATTGATATCAATACGAGCAGAAACCCGTATTAACAATAACCAAATGACATCAGGCGCTTATAACGCTGATCTAACATCTCTTCGGTGCTTAGTGCTTCAAGATCAGCCAAGTCACGTTTAAGCTGCACTTTCAGGTTTTTCGCCATCGCATCGTAATTGCGGTGTGCGCCACCTAGCGGCTCTTCGATGATGTTATTGATAAGATCCAGCTCTTTTACGCGAGAGGCTGATACACCCATAGCTTCAGCGGCAAGTGACGCTTTGTCTGCGCTCTTCCAAAGAATAGAAGCACAACCTTCAGGTGAAATTACCGAATACGTGCTGTATTGCAGCATGTTTACTCTGTCACCAACCCCGATAGCCAATGCGCCACCAGAGCCACCTTCACCAATTACGGTACAAATGGTTGGTACTTTTAGCGCTGCCATCACCTTAAGGTTACGTGCAATCGCTTCACTTTGACCGCGCTCTTCAGCGCCTACACCCGGATAGGCTCCCGGTGTATCGATAAAAGTAATGATTGGCATCTTAAAGCGTTCAGCCATTTCCATTAAGCGCAATGCTTTACGGTAGCCTTCAGGCTTTGGCATACCAAAGTTACGTTTGATTTTTTCAGCGGTATCACGACCTTTTTGCTGACCGATAATCATTACTGGCTTGTCGTCAAGACGTGCAACACCACCAAGAATAGCCGGATCGTTAGCAAAAGTACGGTCGCCTGCGAACTCGTCAAACTCGGTAAAAATGCGTTCAATATAGTCACGAGTATATGGACGAAGCGGATGACGTGCTAATTGAGACACTTGCCAAGCGCCTAAACCGTCGAAAATTTTCTTTGTTTGCTCAACATTTTTGTCTTTTAAGCGGCTGATCTCTTCTTCAAGGCTAAGATCTAAATCGCCAGAGCGACTAACGTTTTGTAATTCTTTGATCTTTGCTTCCAATTCAGCGATTGGAAGTTCAAATTCAAGATAATTGAGGCTCATGCTCTAAACTACCTGTTTAGTTAAATTCTAATTCTAATTCCTGCGCCGCCAACAGTGATAAACGAGTTAAAAGCTCATCACTTGGCGTCACACACCATTGTGTTCCTAATGTTAACTCTGCTAATGCATCAGGACGCTGATATTTAATTTTTACCGGACACGTTCCAAATTTATATGGTTCTAGCACTTTTTTGAAATTATCAAAGAAGTTCGCGTCAATTTGAGCCATATTTAGCGTCATTTTTATTGCACTAATACGCTTTTCTCGCGCCTGAGCAATGGTAGAGATTTCTCTTGCGGTCATTGTAATGCCACCAGAGAAGTTATCAAAGCTGACCTGTCCAGATATTACCAAGATTTGGTTAATTTGCAGCATTTCTTGGTACATTTCAAACTGTTCAGGAAATAAGCGTACATCAATTCGGGCACTTTTGTCATCTAAAGTGATAAGTCCCCAACGCGCTCCTTTTTTGTTTATCAAGGTACGAGCATTGATAACCAGTCCCGCCGCGGTTGCTACCGTATCACGATTACCGGGTTGTAAGTCAACTAACTTGCCAGAGGTATAATATTTTAATTCTTTGCGATATTGATTAATTGGGTGGCCAGTTAGGTAAAGACCTAAGGTTTCTTTTTCCCCATTTAACCATTCTTTATCGCTAAGCGGCGTAGCTTTGATAAAGGCTTGTTCAACCTCCTCGGGCTCAACCGCAAGCAAACCAAATAAGTCGCTCTGTCCAAGTGATTCGGCTTTGTGATGCTGCTCTGCCGACTTCATGGCATCCTTTAAGCTTGCCAGTAAAGTCGCGCGCCCAGGCTGATCTCTATCTGGGCCAAGCTTATCAAGCGCTCCTGCGTATATTAGCTTTTCAATCACGCGTTTATTTAGACGCTTTAAATCAACTCTGGCACAGAAGTCGAATAAATCTTTAAATTCTCCCCCTTGGGCTCGCGCTTCAAGGATCGCTTCAACTGGACCTTCACCTACGCCTTTAATCGCTCCTATACCATAGACGATCTCACCTTGACGATTTACAGCAAATTTGTAGACACCGGCATTCACGTCTGGTGGTAGCAGCGTCAACTTCATGTTTTCGCATTCATCTACCAAGGTTACGATTTTGTCGGTGTTATCCATATCCGCTGACATTACCGCCGCCATAAACTCGGCAGGGAAATGGGTCTTCATCCATAGCGTTTGGTACGACACTAACGCGTAGGCTGCGGAGTGTGATTTGTTAAAGCCGTAACCCGCGAACTTTTCTACCAAGTCGAAGATTTTCATGGCAAGTTCGCCTTCGACGCCATTATCTTTGGCACCATCTTCGAACGTTGCACGTTGCTTCGCCATTTCTTCAGGCTTTTTCTTACCCATTGCACGACGAAGCAAGTCAGCGCCACCTAGGCTATAACCGGCAAGCACCTGCGCTATCTGCATTACCTGTTCTTGGTAAAGGATGATCCCGTAGGTCGGTTCTAGTATAGGTTGTAGACTTTCATGCTGGTATTGTGCATCTGGATACGATACTTCTTCACGGCCATGCTTACGGTCGATAAAGTTATCTACCATGCCCGATTGTAAAGGACCCGGACGGAATAGCGCAACCAGTGCGATCATGTCTTCGAAACAGTCTGGCTTCAAGCGACGGATCAAGTCTTTCATACCACGAGATTCCAGCTGGAATACCGCAGTTGTTTGTGCGTCTAGTAACACTTTAAAACTTGCAGGGTCATCCAATGGGATGGCAGCGATATCTATCGGCTCACGACTTTCTCTGCCAAGGCGTTCATTCGCCATGTCGAGCGCCCATTGCAAAATGGTTAGCGTTCTTAGACCGAGGAAGTCAAACTTAACCAGGCCTGCGGTTTCTACGTCGTTCTTATCAAACTGGGTAACTGGGAACTTACCTTCTTCGTCGCAATACAGTGCTGCAAAGTCGGTAATGGTGGTAGGCGAGATAACAACACCACCGGCGTGTTTACCCGCGTTACGCGTACAGCCTTCAAGAATGCGACATTTATCAATCAGTTCACGAACTTCTTCATCGCTATCGTAAGCTTCAGGCAAGCGAGGTTCAACATCAAACGCTTTGGCAAGTGTCATACCTGGATCGCCTGGTACAAGCTTGGAGATCCTATCTACGAAGCCATAAGGGTGACCAAGCACACGACCAACGTCTCGAATTACCGCTTTTGCCGCCATCGTACCAAAGGTGATGATCTGAGATACTGCGTCTCGACCATACAGTTTAGCAACGTGATCAATTACCTCGTCTCGTCTATCCATACAGAAGTCGACGTCAAAGTCAGGCATCGAAACCCGCTCGGGGTTAAGGAATCGTTCGAATAGGAGATCGAATTCAAGTGGGTCAAGATCCGTGATCTTAAGCGCATATGCCACCAAAGAGCCGGCACCGGAACCACGACCTGGACCTACAGGGATGCCGTTATCCTTACTCCACTGAATGAACTCCATTACGATTAAGAAGTAACCTGGGAATCCCATTTGGTTGATAACGTCGAGTTCAACCTGCAGACGGTCGTCATACTCACCACGCTTTTCTTTGCGGTCATTTTCATCAGGGAATAAGAACTGCAACCGTTCTTCTAGACCATCTCGCGATACTTTTACCAAGAAATCTTCAATCGCCAGATCGCCCGTTGGATAATCTGGTAGGAAGTAGGTGCCAAGCTGTACCGTCACGTTACAGCGCTTAGCGATTTCTACGGTGTTTTCTAAAGCTTCTGGAATGTCACTAAAGAGCGCTTGCATTTGCTCTGAAGTCTTTAAATATTGCTCTTTAGAAAAGCGTTTTGGTCGATTTTTGTCTTCTAATGTATAACCGTCGTGAATAGCAACGCGAATTTCGTGGGCATCAAAGTCTTTTTCGTGTAAAAACACCACTTCATTCGTCGCCACAACAGGTATATTACGTGCAGCCGCGACCTCCACAGCACCATGGAGATATTCTTCTTCTTGTGCACGTGCGGTGCGTTGCAGCTCAATATAAAAATGGTCGCTAAAATGCTGCTCGTAAAACGCCAACGTTTCTTCAATTAGCTTAGGATTGCCTTTTAAGATAGCTTTGCCTAAATCGCCATCTTTCGCGCCAGAGATAAGGATCAGCCCTTCTTTGTATTTTGCAAGCCATTCTTTATCAATAACAGGACGATGGAATACATGGCCGCGAAGATAGGCATCGGAGATCAACAAGGTGAGGTTTTTATAGCCTTGATTGTTCTTGGCGAGAACGAGAATTCGGCTTGGTTCATCAGGAAATTGATCTGACTTTAGCCAAAAATCCGCACCAATTATTGGCTTGATCCCTGCCCCGTGTGCGCCACCATAAAAACGCACCAAACCACATAAGTTCATTTGATCGGTGATGGCAAGCGCAGGCATTGCAAGCTCTTCGGCCCTTGCCACAATTGGTTTGGTCTTCGCTAGACCATCCACCATTGAGAAGTCACTGTGTACACGCAAATGGACAAACTGCGGGGCTGGCATGCTTACTCCTTCTCGGCCAAAATTCGTTGCACAGGCTTAAAGCTTGTACGGTGATGCGGAGTAACCCCATGTGCTTCGAGCGCGGCAAAGTGGGCTTTGGTTGGATAACCTTTGTGGCCTGCAAAACCAAACTCAGGATATTCCGCATCGAGTGCTAACATCTCATTGTCTCGGGTGACTTTCGCCAATATGGATGCCGCACTTATCTCGGCAACTAGGCTATCCCCTTTTACAACTGCGGTTGCCGAAACACTCAGCTTAGGTAAACGATTTCCATCAACAAATACATGATCAGGTTGAATTTCCAATCCTTCAACTGCGCGTGTCATCGCCAGCATTGTTGCGTGAAGAATATTCAAATCGTCAATTTCTGCAACTGATGCTCTCGCAATGCAGTAACATAATGCCTTTTCTTTTATTTCTTCTGCCAATGCATTGCGCTTTTTCTCTGACAGTTTTTTCGAGTCGGTTAACCCTATTATTGGTTTGGTTGGATCTAAAATGACGGCAGCGGTTACAACGTCACCCACCAACGGGCCACGTCCTACCTCGTCAACGCCTGCAATATACTGCACATCAGGACGTTCAATTTGCATCTATTAACTCCATTACAGCCTGAGCCGCTTGTTTGCTGGCATTTAGGCGAATGTTCTCATGTATCTCGTAAAACTTTCTAACAAGCTTACTATTATTGCCTTTTAACATCGGGAAAAGTGCATCAGCGAGTGCGTCAGGATTACACTCTGCCTGTAAAAACTCAGGCACAAGCGGTGCGTCAGCCAATAAATTCGGCAAGGCAAAGTATTTGATGTTAAAGGTAAAAAAGGTATTAAAAATCCAATAACTCTTAGGGTTTAGCTTATACCCTACTACCATTGGCTTTTTATATAGCATCGCCTCAAGTGTGGCAGTTCCTGAGGCCAGTAAAACGGTATCCGCAGCTTGCATTGCCAGTGCTGACTGGCCGTCAAGCATAATTGGGTTCAATTCCGGCGCGACTTCGTTCAAGGCTTCCAAAAACTGTGCTCTGCGCTTTTCGTTTACCAAAGGTACGACTATTTTTAAGTTAGGAATTTTATCGACTAATTTTTTTGCAGTGGTAAGGTAAGTGCGGCTCAATAAGCCAACTTCAGAGCCCCGACTACCAGGAAGCAGTGCTAAAACCGTATCATCTTGACTTAAGTTCAGCTGTGCACGCGCACCTGCGGTGTCCGGCTCAAGTGGAATTTCATCCGCTAGCGTATGACCCACAAATGTACAAGGCACTTCATGTTTATCATAAAAGGCTTTTTCGAACGGCAGCAAAGACAGCACTAGGTTAGTCGCTTCAGCAATCTTATGGATGCGTTTTTGACGCCACGCCCACACGCTCGGGCTTACATACTGAATAGTTTTAATTCCTGCCGCTTTCAACGGTTTTTCAACACGCAAATTAAAATCCGGCGCATCAATACCGATGAATACATCAGGTGGATTATCAATAAAGTAGTTCACCAACTGCTTTTTAATTTTTAGCAAGCGAGGCAAGCGACCAAGCACTTCGACTAGTCCCATAACAGCCAGTTCATCCATGTCAAACAGGCTTTTACAACCCGCTAGTTGCATTTTAGGACCACCGATCCCGACAAAATTAGCATTGGGGTAATGAAGTTTTAGCGCATTTATCAGGCCAGCACCGAGTATATCGCCCGATAACTCTCCTGCGACCACGCCAATGGTGATATTTTTTTCGTTAGCCATTATTATTTTTCAGTATAAAAAAACGCCATACATAATGTATGGCGTAAGTATAACCTGTATTGCGGTTCAAGTTTAGCGGATCAAACCACGATTAGAAGTCGCAATAAAATCAATCATTTGCTGAACTGCTGCGAACTCAGAAGCATCTTCTTTTAGCGCTTCTAACGCATCTTCTAAACGCAGCCCCTTACGGAACAACGTTTTGTATGCGCGTCTTGTTGCCATGATTTCATCAGACTCAAAGCCGCGACGCTTTAAACCTTCAGTATTAATTGCAACGGGTCTCGCTGGCGTGCCGGTCGTTGTAACAAAAGGCGGCACGTCTTGGTTCACTCCCGAGTACATACCAATAAAGGCATGTGAACCCACTTTACAAAATTGATGTACACCTGAATTACCCGCAAGGATAACCCAGTCACCAATATGTACATGTCCGGCTACACTTGCATTGTTAGCGAAAATCACATTGCTGCCAATGACTGCGTCGTGTGCCACATGGGTGTAAGCCATAAATAGGTTGTTGCTACCAATTCGAGTGATCCCTTCGTCTTGAATTGTGCCACGATGGATAGTCGCACACTCACGAATAACGTTGTTATCACCAATAATTAGCTTGGTTGGTTCATCCTTGTACTTTTTATCTTGGCAGGCTTCCCCTACTGACGCGAATTGGAAAATGTGATTGCCTGAACCAATCTCAGAAGGGCCTTTGATCACAACATGTGATTCAATCTTACAGTTATCACCAATGACTACGTCATTGCCAATATAACTATAAGGGCCTACAGAAACATTCTCGCCTAGACGCGCGCCTGATTCGATAATTGCGGTAGGATGAATAGCCATTAAAACTCTCTTCTAGCACACATAATTTCAGCTGAACACACAGTTTTGCCTTCTACTTTAGCTTCAGCACTGAATTTCCAGATGTTACGGCGTTCTTTTTCGAACTTAACGTGCAAATGCATCGTGTCACCCGGTAGAACAGGTTGTTTGAAACGTGCATTATCAATCGCCGCAAATAAGTATAGTTCATTCTCGCTGCGATTCTCGACCGTTTTAAAACCAAGTAAACCGGTTGCCTGAGCCATCGCTTCTAAGATCAACACACCTGGGAAAATAGGTTGCTCTGGAAAGTGACCTGTGAAAATAGGCTCATTAATCGTCACGTTTTTAATCGCGTGAAGATATTCGCCAGGCTTAAAATCTACCACTTTGTCAACAAGCAACATTGGGTAGCGGTGCGGAAGAAGTTTTAAAATCTCTTGGATATCAAAGCTGTTTAATTCGTTAGCCAAAATAGCTTCCTTATTCTACATCAGTATCTTTAAGCTGTGCTGTCAGCAGCTCAAGTGCCTTCAGGCGCGACTTAAAGTCAGATAAATTGCGTAAGTGTGCAATAGACTTACGCCACTCTTTATTCGTTTGGTGAGGTAAACCAGAAGAATAGATCCCTGGCTCAGTAATTCCTTTAGTAACCATGCTCATACCAGTAATGACAACCCCATCACAAATTTCGTTGTGACCATTGATTGCTGTCATGCCACCAATTTGGCAGTACTTGCCGATTTTAACACTGCCCGCCAGTACCGTGCAGCCTGCGATAGCTGTACCGTAACCAACTTCAACGTTATGGGCAATTTGGATCTGGTTATCTAAAATGACGTTGCTATGAATAATGGTGTCTTCTAGCGCACCTCTATCAATAGAAGTACTCGCGCCAACTTCGACACGGTCGCCAATAATTACGGTGCCAACTTGAGGGATTTTAACCCACTCGCCTTTCTCGTTGGCGTAGCCAAAACCATCACTTCCTATTACGGCACCTGACTGGAATAGACATTGTTCGCCTATCTGTACTTCATGATAGACGGTTACGTTTGCCCAGAGTTTAGTCTTTGCGCCTATTTTGGCATGTTTTCCAATGAAACAGCCTGGCCCTATCTCAACATCATCACCAATCACAGCACCATCTTCAATTACAGCATTCGCACCCACACTGACGTTTGCACCAAGTGTTGCTGTATCAGAGATAACTGCTGTACGATGAACTCCTGATGCTGCGCTAGGTGTTGAGTCTAGCTTCTGTGCAAGTTTTGCATAGGCTACATAAGGATCTGCGATAATGAGTTTATTACCCGCAAAATAATCCGCGTCTTT
Source organism: Pseudoalteromonas sp. BMB (assembly GCF_001709235.1). NCBI lineage: Bacteria > Pseudomonadati > Pseudomonadota > Gammaproteobacteria > Alteromonadales > Pseudoalteromonadaceae > Pseudoalteromonas > Pseudoalteromonas sp. BMB. The sequence continues at coordinate 125,567 of NZ_MBQA01000001.1, read as the reverse complement.
TTCACTCAAGATCACGGCCCCCGCAGTCGTGCTTTCAAGCTGACCACGGTATTTGCTGTTGGCTAAAAACGCGATTTGGTCGTCTTTTGCCTGTGCGAGAGTGGCGATATTTCGAATTGATTTATCGCCATCACCTTGCAGCTGAGCACCTAGATACTCAGCAAGTTGAGATAAGGTGTGAAGTTTTGTCATTACTTATTGCTAACCGCTTTTACCACTTCTTCAGAAAGGTCGGCTACTTTATCAGGATTGAAGTAAATTGTCGTATCTTTTACTTTAACTTCGTCAAACTTACCTTTTTTAGCAACAGACTCAATCGCATCTACGATTAGCTTTTGTACTTTAGCAAGCTCTTGGTTTTGACGAACTTTAATTTCTTGCTCTAGTGGACGACCTTTTTCAGCAAGTGTCTTTTGCATGCCTTGGATCTTTTCACGAAGCGCTTCTTTTTGCTCTTCACTCATTGTCGTTGCTTCGCGCTTAAATTTTTCAGCTTCGAAACGAATGTCACCTTGAATTTTTTCAAGTTCTTGACGACGCTCAGCGAACTCAGCTTGTAGTGTCTGTTCAATTTTCGCCATTTGTGGAATTTGCTTATACACTTCCTGCATGTCTACGATGCCTACTTTGTGTGCAAATGCGCTACCTGAAGCACCCATCATTAGTGCTGCAGTCATGGCTAGTGTTGATGATTTAATAAATTTTTTCACAATAAAACTCCTTAGAATGTATTACTGATATTGAAGCTGATCGTCTTCGTATCGTCTTCTTCTTCTTTTTTGAGTGGGTAAGCGAAACTGATCAGCATAGGTCCCATAGGCGAGATCCACTGAATCGATAAACCCGTTGATACTCTGAACCTTGATGGATCAGAGAAATCAGAAAGTAGATTGTATTGATCTTCTGGCAAGTTGTTATAACGGTCTACATCAAACTCAGTATCCCAAACGTTTGCCGCATCGACGAAGAAGCTCGTTCTTACTGAACTCGTGTTTTCTTCGTCTAGGAATGGCGTTGGTACGATAAGCTCAAGACCTGCTAGTGCTTTTGCGTTACCACCGATACGACCACCTAGATTTAGCGTATCAAATTGCTGATCGCCGCCAATACAGCTACCTGATGTACCATCTGGTTTAGGTGTGCCCGGAATACACTTAGGCGCACGCTGTACCGCTCGAGGTAGAATCGTGTTTCGGTCAAAACCACGTAGTTCTTGCTCTGAAATACGGAAGAACTCTTGGAATGGCAACACTTGCTCAAAGCCATTGGTCTCGCCATAACCATTACCATAGCCTAAACCCGCTCTCGCTGAGAATACCCAACGATGGTCATTACTGATTGGCCAGTAAAAACGTGAATCGTAATTGATCTTGAAGAAATTAAGATCTGAGTTTGGTGTAGTAATACTTAAGTTCAAGCTTTGACGAGAACCTGCTGTTGGGAACATACCACGGTTAACCGTTACACGTGACCAACCTGCACTTAACTCATATTTAGTAAAGTCATAATCGGCATTTGGATCGCTTTCGTTTAAGAAGCTCTCACGAAGTACTCGTGTTTGCTCAAAGTCCGAAATTTGCGAAAGGCTTTCTTCAATCCAACGAATACCAAAGTTAACACGGTTAATCGCATTAATTGGGAAACCAAAGTTAGTACCGAGACCATAGCTGGTCGATTTATAATCTACGATACCAAACTCACTCGCATCGAACTTACTGTAGAAGATACTGCTGCCTTGCGACACACCGTCAGGCGTGAAGTAAGGGTCAGTGTAGGACACACTATAACGTTCTGAACCACGCGAAGTGTTGATATTGAAAGCAACTTGGTTACCAGATCCTAAGAAGTTAGACTCACTGACACCAATGTTAAACTGAAGGCCCGCATAAGAACCATAAGCAACACCCGCTTGGAAACTACCTGCCGGCTGTTCTTTTACTTTAAAGTCAACATCAACCTGATCTTCAACACCAGGAATTGGCTTGACTTCAAACTCTACCGATTCCATATATGGCAAACGTTGAATTTGAAGCTTTGAACGCTCTAGGTTTTGGTTAGACAACCACGCACCTTCAAGCTGCGTCATTTCACGACGTAATACCTCGTCTGCTGTATTTTGGTTACCGTTCACCACGATGCGACGTACATATACGCGCTTTCCAGGATCAACAGATAGTGTTAATTGTACTTCTTTGTTTTCATCATCGATTTCTGGAACGGTTCGTACTTCAGCATTGGCATATCCAAAACGCGCCAAATAACTCTTAATGAAGTCTTCCGTTGCCGTCACAACTGAGCCGTTGTAAAGCTCACCAGCACGAAGTGGCACTATGCCTTTAATTAAGTCTTCACGACCTAATAAGTCACCAATGAAATCAAACCCTTTAACGGTATATTTTTCACCTTCGGTGATGTTTGCCGTAACATAAACTGATTCACGTTCTGGGCTTACTGAAACCTGCGTTGAATCGATGTTAAAACGTAAATAACCACGGTCTAGGTAAAAACTGCGGATCTTTTCTAAATCGCCTTCAATGGTTTGTTTTTGATAACGGTCATTAGAGAGGAAGCGCCACCAAGGTAAGTCCTGCTGAGATTCAATTAGGTTAAGAAGTTCTTCGTCCGAGAACAGCTCATTACCAACGAGGTTAATTTGACGTACAGAAGCAGCATCACCCTCTTCAAACTTCAGCATCAGCTTCACACGGTTACGTGGCAATTCAACAATGCTCACCTCAACCTTAGCGTTGTATTTACCAATACTGTGGAAGAATTCCGTTAAGCCTTTTTCGATACTATCAAGTACCGTTCTGTCTAACGGCTCACCTTGGCGAATATTTTGCTGTTCTAAACTCTCGTTTAGCTGCTCGTCTTTGATGTCTTTGTTACCATCGAATTCGATTGAGCTGATAGTTGGACGTTCTTTAACCTTAAAAATAATCTGATTACCATCACGGAATACCGCAATGTTGTCAAAGTGGCCAGACTTATACAGCGCCTTGATTGTGCGTGAAATAGTAAACTGATCGACATTGTCACCAACGTTGATCGGAATATGTGTCAATGCAGCACCTAGTGCAACGCGCTGCAGCCCTTCTACTTTTAAATCTTCTACGATAAAGGAGTTTTGCCCTAAGGCAGCAAAACTAGCGCCCAGTAAACTGGTTACTGCAATGTGTTTTTTTATAGGCATTTTATTATCTTTATCCTTTACAACAATTTTGGCGCGATACGCTAAGGCCCATTACATCACAACATTCAAACGTTACAGCTTTTGTATTATGTTATCCGTTGTATGCTTGAACAAAAATGCAAACATTTAAATTGCATATAATGTGCGCTTTTTAGCACCGCACGGCTTAAAGCCGAGAAACATCATTAAATAGTGCAAAAAACGTTAAGGCAAGAAGAAGCGCCGCTCCAATCTTAAACCCAAACTCTTGTGTCTTTTCAGAGACTGGTTTTCTGCGAATTAGTTCAATTAAGTAATACATTAAATGCCCACCATCTAAGACAGGGAGCGGTAATAAGTTAAAAACTCCTAAATTCACGCTGATAAGCGCTAAGAAGCCTAAAAATGCAACTAACCCGTAACTAACACTATTTCCGGCACTAACCGCGATCCCCACAGGCCCGCTTAAGTTTTTTACCGAGACTTGGCCCGTGATTAAGTTGCCGATCATGTCGAAACTTAAGGCAATCAAGTCGTAAGTTTTACGAATGCCAAGCACCATACTATCTAGGATGCCGTATTGTCTAGTTTCAATGTAACCATTTGGCCATTTTTCCATCACAGGCACAACGCCCAAATAGCCTTGTACGACACCTTCTGGTGAAGTTTTTGCCTGAGGTGTTACCGTTAGGGTTTGTGGCTGACCATCGCGCAGAATATCAATGCTTATGGCTTGATTTGCAGATTTTTGAACTCGGCTCACCAGCTGTTGCCACGATGCCAATTTGTCACCATTTATCGCAACCAGCGTGTCTTCTACTTGTAAGCCACCTTTGTCGGCAGCTGCACCTTCTTCGACATAACCGAGCTGCAGCGTCAGCGGCGGCCTATAAGGCGTAATGCCGACTGAGGTCAGTGGCGCTTCATCTTGCTTTTCCAGTTTCCAATCGCTCAACCGTAGCGTACGAATCGCCAAACTACCTTTTTCATCTTGTACTTTGGCAACCAGAGATGCTTCACCTAAATGCGCCATCAATTCAAACGTAACGTCTTGCCATGAGTGTACTAACTCATCATTCAGTGCAATGATGTGGTCACCTGATTGAAATCCAGCATCCGCCGCGATACTGGTTGGTGTCACACCACCAACGACGGGTTTTACTGATTGAACCCCTACCATATACATTGCCGCTAACGCGACAATGGCAAACAAAAAGTTTGCAATGGGGCCTGCAGCTACCACAGCGATACGAGAAAGTACTGGCTTATTATTGAAGGCAAGGTGGCGCTCCTGCTCTGGCACATCATCAACGCGTTCATCGAGCATTTTGACATAGCCGCCAAGTGGAATTGCGGCAATAACGTATTCGGTTTGATGTTTGTCATACCACTTGACTAAAGGCTTACCAAAACCAATAGAAAAACGTAAGACCTTAACGCCGGCTTTTCTGGCAACCCAAAAATGGCCATATTCATGGACGGTAACTAAAATCCCTAAAGCAAGAATAAATGAGCCTAAGTGCCAGAAAAATTCAAACATAGTTACCTCAATGTGGCGATAATTTGCTGCGCTCGGTGGCGTGCCGCTCGGTCTGTTTCCATAATAGACTCAACGGATTCTAATACGCCAAGCTCACTTTGCTCAAGCGTTAAGGCATTGACTCGATAGATATCGCAAAACCCTATCTTACCCTCTAAAAATGCCGCAACAGCGATTTCATTTGCGGCATTCACTGTTGTTGTTGCAGCCTGACCACTACGACATGCGTCAATCGCTAATTTGAGGTTGGGATAACGGTTAAAATCTGGTTTGGTAAAAGTGAAATCGACAATCTGAGAAAAATCTAATGGCTCTACACCGGCGTCAATTCTTTCAGGATAGGCAAGCCCATATGCAATCGGCGTTCGCATGTCTGGCTGCCCCATTTGTGCCAGCACCGAGCCGTCGCGATACTGCACCATTGAGTGGATCATGCTTTGTGGGTGGATCACCACTTCAATATCGTCAGCCGAGCAGTTAAATAACCACTTAGCTTCAATAAACTCCAGCCCTTTATTCATCATGGTCGCAGAGTCGACAGAGATTTTTCTGCCCATAGACCAATTAGGATGCGCAACCGCTTCTTCGACTGTTACTGCAGCTAAGGTAGCCAATGAACGCTGCAAGAAAGGTCCACCAGAACCGGTTAATAAAATCTTACTAACACCGCTGTGACTTAGGTTTGAAGATTGCCCAGTTTGTATAGTCGTTGGTAGGCACTGATAAATGGCATTATGTTCACTGTCGATAGGGAGCAAAGTCGCACCATGCGCTTTTACTTTATCCATAAACAGCTGGCCACTCATTACTAATGACTCTTTGTTCGCCAGCAGCACTTTTTTACCCGCTTCGACTGCCGCTAAAGTCGGTAACAACCCTGCTGCACCAACGATTGCGGACATCACGATATCCACATCTACGTGACGAGCCATCTCAGCCATTGCTTCAACGCCATGGAGTACTTCGGTGGTAGTGCCCGTCAAACGTTGAGAAAGTTGCTGAGCTGCGTGCTCTGAGCTCATAACCGCGTATTTAGGCTGATAACGTAAACAAAGCTCAGCCATCTTTTCCGCGTTTTGCCCTGCAACTAAGGCAAATACACGATATTGTTCTTTATTGCGGCTAACGACGTCTAAGGTTGATAGTCCAATAGAGCCTGTCGCTCCCAGTACTACCAAGTTTTGCTCGCTCATAGCACAACCGTCCAAGCGTAGCAAAAAGCAAAAATGGGTGCCGCAGCCGTTAAGCTATCAATGCGATCTAGGATACCGCCATGACCTGGCAAACAACGGCCTGAATCTTTAAGACCTACTTCGCGCTTAAACATACTTTCCAGCAAATCACCAACGGCAGAAAATAGCGCGATAATAATGGTCATTGCAGCGTAAATTGGCCACATATTGAGATCAATTGCGGCGAAGTGACAAAACACTAACACAAAAACAACTGCGGTGATCACGCCACCAACAAGACCTTCAATCGTTTTATTAGGGCTCACTTTAGGCATGAGCTTATGCTTACCTAAATTCTTTCCAGCGAAGTAAGCGCCAATGTCCGCGCTCCACACTATGCCCAATACCACCATGATAAGGACTGAGCCTATATGCTCGCCATCTTCATATCCGGCACTACGCATCACGTTTAACGCAAGCCACAACGGGACTAGCGTCAGTACACCGGCGATGGAGCGCATCATGATCCCTTCATTCCAAGCACGAGCTGCTCGTGGGTATTTCACTACCAAGAAAGTAGCGACCAACCACCACGCAAAAGCGAGCGTAAATACATAATTGGCATCAGCGACTAAGCGCCCTTGCTGCCATAAATCCTGTATCGGCCAATGGGTGTTAAGCAATAGAATTAACACCGCCATAACGCCAACGAAAGTAAAACGCTGACGCTTTTGACATAGGCCCGCAAGCGCCGACCACTCCCATGCACCAAGCAAAACGATTAGTGCGGCAATCGTACTAAACATTGCCAGCGGTGTATAAAACACCAAAAGTAGAGCCAGAGGTGCAAGCACCGCTGACGTTAGAATACGTTGTTTTAACAAATTTGAACCCTTAACTTGTTGCGTCTTTCTCTGCGAGGAGCTGCTTTATCTGCTCTCCTGTGCATCCGAAGCGTCGCTCTCTAGACACGTAACAAGCAATGGCTTCAGAGAATGCTTGCTCGTCAAAATCAGGCCAAAGCGTGTCGGTAAAATAGAGTTCGGCATACGCAGCTTGCCATAGCAAGAAGTTACTGATGCGGAAGTCGCCTCCCGTTCTGATCAGCAAGTCGAGATTCGCTTGATCGGCCATCGTCATCTGCTCTGTCAAGGCATCTTCGGTTATATCACTTGGTTGCAATTCACCTGCTGCAACTTGTTTTGCGAGATGTTGTGCTGCCTGTGTGATATCCCAACGTCCACCGTAATTTGCTGCAATGTTTAAGTTAAGCCCTGTATTGTCCTGGGTCAATGTTTGAGCTTCATGAACACGCTTTTGGAGGCTGTCAGGAAAACGAGAAAGATCGCCAATAATGGTTAGCTTTACGTTGTTCTTATGTAATTTTTTAACTTCTTTAGACAGCACATAAATAAATAATTCCATTAACGTGCTGACTTCATCTTCTGGCCTGCGCCAGTTTTCACTACTAAAGGCAAATAGCGTCAGAGACTCTATACCTAACTTGGAACAGAATTGTACAGCACTGCGAACCGAATCTACGCCCTTCTTGTGTCCGAAGGCGCGAGGACGCCTGCGAGCTTGAGCCCAACGACCGTTGCCATCCATTATTATCGCAACATGTTTTGGCAATGATTGCTGCGAAATAACCTCTGCTTCTAAAACCATAATTCCAATTTAAGTGAAAAAAAACGCCGCCTAGTATACCCTAGGCGGCGCTTCAAACCTAATAAATTTGTCAGTGTACCTAGTCAAAAAAACGCTAACTGCTCAGAAACAAAGCAGAATTTTCTGCAATACGTAAACAGTGCGTAAACATATACGCTAGGACATAGACATTTAGATTTCCATCAACTCTGCTTCTTTCGCACTTAGTTGTGTATCCATTTCTTTGATGAACTTGTCAGTCAATTTTTGGATATCATCTTCAGCTTGACGTGCTTCGTCTTCAGAAATTTCTTTGTCTTTTAGCAATGATTTAATATCACCGTTTGCATCACGGCGAATGTTACGTACTGCAACGCGACCACCTTCAACCTCACCACGTACGATCTTGATAAGATCTTTACGACGCTCTTCAGTTAATGGAGGAAGTGGAACACGGATCACAGTGCCTGCTGACATTGGGTTTAGGCCCAAGTCAGAAGACATGATTGCTTTTTCTACCGCTTGTGCAAGCGATTTGTCGAATACGCTGATAGCCAGTGTACGAGAGTCTTCCGTCGTTACGTTTGCTACTTGGTTTAACGGTGTATCTGCACCGTAGTAAGAAACAGAAATACCATCTAGTAGCGCAGGGTGTGCACGACCTGTGCGGATTTTAGAAAGCTGGCTTCCAAGTGCCGCCACACTTTTTTTCATGCGCTCTTGAGCGTCTTTTTTAATATCTTCGATCACAATACTTTCCTAGTCTGTTCTTGTTATGCCAGATTATACTCGCAATTTAGAGATTCGCTACTTAACTGCGAGTTGCTGAAATAGTCGTCAGATTATTCTGCTGCTTGAGAAGAGATAAGGGTACCTTCCTCTTCACCCATGATGACATTTTTCAATGCACCCGGTTTATTCATGTTAAATACGCTGATTGGCATATTGTGGTCACGTGCCAATGTAAATGCAGCTAAATCCATCACTTTCAATTCTTTGTCGATAACTTCGTTGTAAGTTAACGTGCGGTACAGCGTAGCATCTGGGTTTTTCACTGGATCGTCACTAAATACCCCTTCAACCTTAGTGGCTTTAATCACAGTATCCGCTTCAATCTCGATACCGCGCAAACATGCTGCTGAGTCCGTGGTAAAGAATGGGTTGCCCGTACCTGCAGAGAAAATAACAACACGGCCAGATTTTAATAGGCTAATTGCTTCTGCCCAATTGTACGCATCACACACACCATTTAGCGGGATAGCAGACATCAAACGTGCGTTTACAAAAGCACGGTGCAGCGCATCACGCATCGCAAGGCCGTTCATGACGGTCGCTAGCATGCCCATGTGGTCGCCCACAACTCGGTTCATGCCCGCTTCTGCAAGTGAACCACCACGTAAGAAGTTACCGCCACCGATAACCAAACCCACTTCTACGTCGAGCTCTACTAACTCTTTGATTTCTTGTGCCATACGATCCAATACTTTTGGATCGATACCAAAGCCTTCATCTCCCATTAAAGCTTCACCACTAAGCTTTAAAAGAACGCGTCTAAAAACAGGTTTTTTATTGATAGTCATAATATCCGGGCCAATTAAAAGTGAGGTAAAAAATAACCGCGCTTATGCTAGACATAAATGCGCGGTTATTTTAGAGAATTTTCAGCAATGACGCAAAGCTAATGTCAGCTTTTACGTCATTAGGCATCACAATAAGTGATTACTGGCCTTTTGCTGCAGCGATTTGTGCTGCAACTTCTGCTGCGAAGTCTTCTTCTTTCTTCTCGATACCTTCACCTACTTCTAGGCGAACGAATGAAGAAACAGATGCATTCTTCTCTTTAAGGTAGTCACCCACTGATTTCTTAGGTTCCATGATGAAAGCTTGACCAGTAAGAGAGATCTCACCAGTGAACTTCTTCATACGACCAACAACCATCTTCTCAGCGATTTCAGCTGGCTTACCTTCGTTCATTGCGATTTCAACTTGAACCGCTTTTTCTTTTTCAACTACTTCAGCAGGTACGTCTTCTGGGTTTAGGTAGTCTGGCTTAGAAGCAGCAACGTGCATTGCAACGTGCTTAAGTGTTTCTTCGTCAGCATCACCAGCTACAACAACACCGATACGCTCGCCGTGACGGTAAGCAACTAGCTTGTCACCTTGGATGTAAGAAACACGACGGATGTTCATGTTCTCACCGATTTTAGCTACTAGTGCAACACGAGTCTCTTCAAACTTAGCTTGTAAGTCTTCGATAGTTAGTTGCTCAGCTACAGCTGCGTCAGCAATTTCGTTAGCAAATGCAAGGAAGCTTGCATCTTTTGCTACGAAGTCAGTTTGACAGTTAACTTCTACTAGTGCAGCAAAACCTTCGCCTTGCTTGATGATGATTGTACCTTCAGCAGCGATGTTGCCTGCTTTTTTAGCAGCTTTAGCAGCACCACTTTTACGCATGTTTTCGATTGCTTGATCGATATCACCGCCAGTTTCTGTCAGTGCTTTTTTACAATCCATCATGCCAGCGCCAGTGCGCTCACGAAGTTCTTTTACTAGGGCAGCAGTTACAGCCATTAGAATATCCTCAAATCTGAATTCAGTTCTTGATAAAACCAACCTTAGGTTGGCTGAATATCAAATCAAGTACAGCTCGCCTCAATTTGATAAAAATCCGTTATCTTTCAAGGTCTGCTTGGCAAACAACGGGATAAGCAGTTAATCGCTTATAAAGAATATCAAGTCTTCACCAATAATTTGATGAAGACTTGATGACAGCTAATACCTAATCAGGTAATTACTCAGCTTCAACGAAGTCGTCGTTTTCTGCTTGAGCAACGATGTTGCTTTCACGACCTTCAGTGATAGCAGTCGCTACTGCACCAGTGTATAGCTGGATTGCACGGATAGCGTCGTCGTTACCTGGGATGATGAAATCAACACCATCTGGGTTTGAGTTAGTATCAACAACAGATACTACTGGGATACCTAGGTTGTTAGCTTCACGGATAGCGATGTGCTCGTGGTCAGCGTCGATAACGAAGATAGCGTCTGGAAGACCGCCCATATCTTTGATACCGCCAAGGCCTTTTTCAAGCTTTTGCATTTCACGAGTAAGCATTAGCGCTTCTTTCTTAGTAAGCTTCTCGAAAGTACCGTCTTGGCTTTGAGTCTCAAGCTCTTTAAGACGCTTGATTGATTGACGAACTGTTTTCCAGTTAGTCAACATACCACCTAACCAACGGTGATTTACATAGAACTGCTCACTTTGGATAGCCGCTTCTTTAACTGCTTCGCTTGCAGCGCGCTTAGTACCTACGAAAAGGATTTTGCCTTTGTTAGATGCTACGTTCTGTAAGAACTTAAGTGCATCGTTGAACATAGGAACTGTTTTTTCTAGGTTGATGATATGAACGCGGTTACGTGCACCGAAGATGAACGGCTTCATCTTAGGGTTCCAGTAACGTGCTTGGTGACCGAAGTGAACACCAGCTTGAAGCATATCGCGCATTGAAACGTTTGCCATTGTATATTTCCTCTAAAAGTTAGGGTTAGGCCTCCACATATCCCATAGCACCAACACGAAGTTTTTATAACTGCATGCACCCAAGTGTATGTGTCGATATGTGTGTGTGTTAATATTAATAAGTGTGTTGTCTTAACTACAAACATTCAATCTCATCGTGTGAGGAAGAATTATTTGTAAAAAGACGGCGCGCTTTATACCATATATAAAGAATTAACTCAATCTTATGCGTAAAATTTGTGCATAATAAATGTTCATCTAAATTGACTTGGAGTCTAAATGAGTGCTGTGATCAAAACCCCTGAAGAAATCGAAAAAATGCGTGTTGCCGGGCGTTTAGCCGCGGAAGTACTGGAAATGATCGAGCCGTATGTTAAGCCAGGGGTGACCACCGACGAATTAAACACCATTTGTCACAACTACATTGTTGATGAGCAAGGTGCTGTTCCTGCACCGCTAAATTATCACGGCTTTCCGAAGTCTATTTGTACCTCAGTTAACCACGTTATCTGTCACGGTATCCCAAACGATAAACCGCTAAAAGAGGGCGACATTATCAATATCGACATCACTGTGATCAAAGATGGTTATCATGGTGATACGTCAAAAATGTTTTACGTCGGTACACCAACTATCCAAGGTAAGCGCTTAAGCGAAATCACGCAAGAGAGCCTATACCTTGCGATAAAAATGGTAAAACCGGGCGTGCGTTTGGGTGATATTGGTGCTGCAATTCAAAAGTATGCAGAAGGCTTTAACTACTCTATCGTGCGCGAATACTGTGGTCACGGCATTGGTAAAGAATTCCATGAAGAACCACAAGTAATGCACTACGGCAAACCGGGCACTGGCGAAGTACTTAAAGCCGGTATGTGTTTAACTATCGAGCCTATGGTTAACGCGGGTAAGCGCCAATGTAAGCTACTAAAAGATGAGTGGACTGTCGTTACCAAAGACCGTAGTCTTTCGGCGCAGTGGGAACACACGCTGCTTGTCACGGATAATGGCGTTGAGATCTTAACGCTACGCAATGACGAGACGATAGACCGCGTTATTACGCATTCAGCTTAATTGCAAAAAGCATTTATCAAAGCCAGCCAGATTGCTGGCTTTTTTATTGCGCAACTCACGCTACAGTGGTTACAACCCCTTTGTGTTTAGATATCAGTTACACGCAATGCTAGTTGCCCAATCCTTGACCCTTCACCTCCCCGTCACTCGCAATTCTTATTTATTTAGTGTAAAACAGGACTCTACTGTTTTTGCGCGCATGACACAGGATCCTAAGTGGCATTACCGAACAAAGTGAAGACGCTTCTTGACGAAGCACAAGAACTTACCGATTACCGTGATTGTCTTGCTTTTTTCTACAAATGGTTAAGCAATCAATTTGCCAAGCAACCCGTTAGAAATCTAATTAACTCTCGAGCCGAATTTATTGACCGCTTGTTGATTAAACTGTTTAATGAAACCGGACTGGCGCACCAACCAGACTTGTCGTTAATCGCCATTGGTGGTTATGGCCGTGGTGAGTTACACCCGTTCTCTGATATCGATTTTTTGGTGCTGACCAAATCCGTTCCCTGTGAAGAAGTGACCAGCTGCTTAGAGCGTTTTGTCACTTATTTATGGGACTTAGGTCTAGATATTGGTCATAGCGTAAGAACCCATGAACAGGTCCTAGAACAAAAACAAAATGACGTTCACTTTGCCACTAGCCTGCTGGAAAGCCGCCTCATTTGTGGTAACCATATTGAATATGAACGCCTCAAACGACATATTGTTGAAACCCCAATTTGGCAATCTAGTGACTTTTTTATCGCTAAGGTCAATGAGCAGAATATTCGCCATAAAAAATGCCATGGTACCGCCTACAACCTTGAGCCTAATATTAAAGAAAACCCCGGTGGCCTGCGCGACCTGCAAACCATTTTTTGGGTCGCTAAAAAGCACTTCCGCGCTGAAACTTTGGAAGAGTTAATCAATCACGGTTATTTGACCCATGAAGAATATCAAGAGCTGTTAGAGTGCATCGAAAACCTGTGGAACATTCGCTTTGCGCTGCACTTAGCCGCTGGTCGCAGTGAGAACCGCTTACTGTTTGACCATCAACCACATGCCGCAGAGCTCCTCGGTTTTGGCTCTGAAGGTAAAGCCTCGGTCGAGCGTATGATGAAACGCTTATTTAGGATCATGAGCCGAGTGCGCGAAATGAACCAGATGCTGCTCTCCTATTTCGAACAAAGTATTCTTCCCGAGCAGTTAGAACAAGAAGCCGTGCCACTTGACAGAAACTTTGAGCGCATTGGCAATAAAATTCGCGTTAAGAACCCCTCGGTCTTTTTCCGTCGAGAGAATTTGTTTGTCCTCTTTGAACATATTGCAGACAACCCTAAAATTAATCAGATTGACCCAAGTACCATACGTACTATGCGCCAAGTCAGACGCCGCTTATTAGGCGATCTGCAAGATTACGCAGGCTGTCGTGACGCTTTTTTAAGGTTATTGAAGCACCCCAACGGCATGGGCCGAGCGTTTACTCTGATGCACAAACACGGGATCATCGCCGCCTATTTACCACAGTGGCGTAATATTTTTGGTCAAATGCAGTTCGATCTGTTTCACGCCTACACGGTAGATGAGCATACCCATAAGCTCATCAATAACATCTATCGCTATTTCGATAAAGAGCATATTAGCGAGTTCCCGATTTGTTCTGAGATTGTTGCCCGCATGGACAAACCAGAGCTACTCTACTTAGCTGGGATCTTTCACGATATTGCCAAAGGTCGAGGTGGCGACCATTCCGAGCTTGGTGCCGTTGACGCCATGGCATTTACCAAAATGCACGGCTTTACTGCTTCCGACGCTAAATTGGTAGCTTGGCTGGTGCAAAATCACCTCCTGATGTCTGTCACAGCCCAGCGTAAAGATATTAACGACCCCGATGTTATTGCTGAATTTGCACAAAAAGTGAAAAACGAACGTCAGCTAGATTATCTCTATTGCTTAACGGTTGCCGACATTCGTGCCACCAACGACAACCTCTGGAACGACTGGAAAAATACCCTCTTACGCGAGCTATATCTACATACTCAGCGGGCATTGCGCTTGGGTCTTGAAAACCCAATGGATATGCGCGATCAGATCCGTGATAAGAAACGCCAAGCCAAGCAACGGCTGATTAATTTGGGCTACTTCGAAGAGTACATTGACCTTATTTGGTCACGCTTTAAGGCCAATTATTTTACTGCCTTTAGTGAACAGCAGATTTCTTGGCATACTGAACACTTATTACAGTCTCATGATTTAAGTCAGCCAAGCGTGATCGTCTCTGACAAGCCCATGCATGGCGGGACGCAAGTATTCGTATACAGTCCTTATGAATCTGCGTTATTCGCCAAATTGGTCAGTGTAATAGGTTCTAAAAAAGCACAGATCCAACATGCTCAGGTCATGACCACAAAAGATGGCTATGTTGTCTTTAGTTTTGTTATCCTAGAAGTGAATGGCGACCCACTCAGTACTGGCCGTGCAGCGGGGATCAGAAAAGGCTTGGAAACTTTACTAAAAGATCCAAAAAGAAAGATCCGGGTAAAGAAAAACCGCTCACAGAAGTTTAAAGACTTTAATATCAAACCTAAAATTATACTACGCCCGCACGCACGCGACGATCGCAGCCTAATTGAAATTCAGGCCATTGATATTCCGGGGTTACTGACTAAAATTGCTGAGGTATTTCAGGCCTATTCACTACATATTCATGCCGCGCGCATTACAACCGTCGGCGAACGCGCAGAAGACTTTTTCGTCGTCTCAAACAAAGATTACAAGGCTCTAGATGAAGTACAAAAAGCAGAGCTTCATCGCGCCCTACTCAAAAAATTAAATGCTGAAACAGATTAACGAGGAATTTATGTCTGATTTAAAAACGACTATTGAAACCGCGTGGGAAAACCGCGATACCATTACTCCAACCACGGTATCAGACGAAGTAAAACAAGCGATTGTCAACGCATTGGAAATGCTAGATTCAGGTGCAGCGCGTGTTGCTGAAAAAATTAGTGGTGAGTGGGTTGCACATCAATGGTTGAAAAAGGCGGTACTCCTGTCTTTTAGAATTCGTGACAACCAACCAATGAGCGATGGCGTTAACCAGTTTTACGACAAAGTACCATTAAAATTCTCAGACTATACGCCAGAGCAGTTCCAACAAGGTGGTATGCGCGTAGTACCAAACGCGGTAGCGCGTCAAGGCAGTTTTGTCGGTAAGAACGTGGTACTTATGCCGTCTTACGTTAATATTGGTGCTTACGTCGACGAAGGCACTATGGTAGACACTTGGGCAACTGTAGGCTCGTGTGCACAGATCGGTAAAAACGTACACCTATCTGGCGGTGTGGGCATTGGTGGCGTATTAGAGCCGTTACAAGCCAATCCAACGATTATTGAAGATAACTGTTTCATCGGCGCACGTTCTGAGATCGTCGAAGGTGTGATTGTTGAAGAAGGCGCGGTTATCTCCATGGGTGTCTATATTTCACAAAGTACTCGTATTTACGACCGTGAAACAGGCGAAACCCATTATGGTCGCGTACCAGCCGGTGCGGTAGTAGTACCAGGTTCACTACCAAGCAAAGATGGCTCTCATAGCCTATACGCAGCAATTATTGTGAAAAAAGTAGATCAGCAAACCCGCGAAAAAGTTGGCATTAATGCACTACTTCGCTCACTAGACGACTAAATATCACGATAGTTTCAAACAAGGGAGCTTTCTGCTCCCTTTTTCATCTATTACCAGCGGTAGTCCAGTGACACTAGAATGTTTCTTGGTCTTCCTGGAAAGTACCTTTCACCACTAAATGAAGTGTAATCGGCACGCTCAGCATAATGTTCGTCGGTTAGATTTTTCACTCTCATCGTCAACGCCAAATGCGGATTTACCTGCCACTTTCCTCGCAAACTCAGTAAATCGTGACCGGAATAACGATGAAGATTTTCGGGGTCAGTAAAATACTCTCCTACATGATGCCAAGCTAAAGACCAACTGAAATTATCCAGTGCTTGCCAGTGTAGTTGGGCGTTAATCACGTTCCTTGGTGCTGAATCTAGATCGTTGCCATTAATATTGATGCCACCAAGAATATTATCTTGTTCATAGGTATGCTTAGCACGCGTTGCGGCGAGATCTAGTTGCCAATGTGCTGTGAATGAATAACTCAGCTCCAACTCCACACCTCGGTGTCTTGAGCGACCATCATTGATATAGAAAAAGTCACTATCTCGGAAGATCAAATTTTCTTTTTCCATGTCATAAATCGCGACCTGATAGCCAAGACTATCTGCACTCCCTTTTAGGCCAAGCTCGATATTGTCCGCCTTTTCTTCCTCTAGCGATGCTTTTACCTGCGCTCGCTGCAATTGGTAAAGCTCAGCAGTTTGTGGTGCGCGATAGCCTTGAGACACGTTAGCATAGGCAATATGCCGCTCAGTAAACGCATAGCTTAGGCCTAATTTTGGTGAAAAATAAGCAAAGCTATCTTTGCCACTGGCTGGGCGACTATAACGACATCCTCCCATTGCACACACCGAGCCATCTTCTTTGGTGCGCCCAATAGGCAAAAAGTTGCGATAATCGTATTTCATTGACTCAAAACGACCGCCCAGTTCAACTAACCAATTACCCTGTCGCCAACGGAGATTTGCAAAAGGCGCGAGTTGCCTTGCATCTACTTCATAGTCGTAGTGTTTTCCTGTGGGAATAGTTGAGCGCAAAAATGCCGAGCCTTCAGTCGGCGTAGGCTGATACTGCAACATCTCGCCTTGGGTATATTCCGCATCCATTCCCCAATCTAGTTGTATTGAGTCACTTAATTCAGTGTGTATAAGCGTTTGCAGCCCCACACCAGTTTGACCATTTTCTTCAAACGGCTTACCCGGTAAGAAATGCTTAACAAATTCCATCTCTTGCCAGCGTACATAAGGTTTTATCAGTACGGTGTTGCTATCATCAACGTGCCCGGTTATCTCTGTCCAAGCTCTAAATGACTCAGCCTTTCTAAATGCTTCAGGGTTTTCGTTTTGCTTTGCCAATTGCTTATTTTTATAGCTGTCCACTCCGGTTATATAACCTGCAGTTTGCTGATCTAAGTGGGTGTATGTCATCCCAGATAAGATACCAACCTTCTCACCTTCATATTGATGTTTGACGCTCAACTTTTGTTGCTCAACGCTTTCATCGTCACGATAACCCGTATCTTTTGTAAGGGTTAACGCTGAGCCCAAGCCAAGGGCTTTATCGCCAGCTTGTATCCGAGTTCGGCTATAACCATAGGAGCCGATATCTAATGCTACCCTAGGTGTCTTTTGAATGCGGTTTGAAGTAATCACATTAACCACTCCATGCACCGCATTAGAGCCATACAGTACGCTGTTTGGCCCTTTTAGCACTTCTATACGCTCAGCCGCTTCAAAGTGCGATTCAAAGAGTTCATTAATATTACAAAAGCCAGCTGCTCTGAGTGCAATACCATCTTCAGCCATTAAAATGCCGCCACATGCGCCTGCACCAGATAGCACTTGTGAGCGTAATGCAGGTAGATACTCTTGACCATTACCATGTTGTATATTTGCGCCAGCAACAAGCCTCAACGCCTTTTCGATATGTGTGACGCCTACGTCATCTAATTGAGCTTCTGTGAGCAAAGAGAGGCTCACAGGGCGCTCTCCTGCCGTCTCAGCCAATCTGGATGCCGTAGTAGTGATGATTTCAAATTCGTTGTTCTCTGTCGCTTTGCTAAGTTGTGGTGTAAGGGCACAACTTGCAAAGACCAACACCATTTTTTTCATTTTGATACCAATTGTATTAACTCGATTACAAGGCAAAAAGAAAGGGCTACACAGCCCTTTCGTTTCCTTTACCGCTAAGCGTTATGCTTGTCTTGCCTCTAACATCAAACGCTTCATATCTCGTACTGCTTTTTCCAGTCCATCAATTGCCGCTCGAGCAACAATGGCATGACCAATGTTCAGTTCGTAGATTTCTGGCATTTGTGCAATCGGTTTAACATTATGGTAATGCAAACCATGGCCGGCGTTGACGATAAGGCCTAGGCCATGAGCATACTGAACGCCTTCACGAATGCGTTCAAGCTCTGCGGTCATTTCGGTGTCGTTCTCAGCATCAGCATAAGCACCGGTGTGGATCTCAATGTAAGGCGCACCGCTTTGCTTTGCAGCATCTAGCTGCTTTTTATCTGCATCGATGAACAAGCTTACTTTGATACCCGCATCAGCTAGACGCTGAGTTGCTGCTGTGATCCTATCTAGATTACCCGCAACATCTAAGCCACCTTCCGTCGTTAACTCTTCGCGTTTTTCTGGCACTAGGCAAACATATTCAGGTTTTACTTCGCAAGCGATATCGAGCATTTCGTCAGTTACTGCGATTTCTAGATTCATACGTGTTTGGATGGTTTTTGCCATCACGTAAACATCGCGATCTTGAATATGGCGACGATCTTCACGTAGGTGAATAGTAATGCCGTCGGCACCTGCGTGCTCAGCTACTGCAGCTGCATGTGCAGGATCTGGATAGCTAGTGCCACGCGCCTGACGAAGCGTTGCAATATGGTCTACGTTGACGCCGAGTAAAATATCTTTCATCGTTTATCCCTTGATAATATGACGTAGCAAGTGGATCACCCACTTATTACCGCAATACCAATTTACCGATTTATACTTTTGATTAAATTGGTATTATTTCTTTGAAATAAATAGTTCTCTACTTTTCAGCCCTTGCTTACCAACCAGCGGTGCCATTAATTTTCGTGTTAATAGCTTAGCCGCCCTTCTCACTGCAAGGTCTTGGAAATCTTGATTGGCAATGGCCAATAACATACTGCCCGGTATCGTATCAGGTTCACGACCGACTGCAATAAAACCGTACTCAGATACGTACTTATACGCGGCTTTTGGCCGCACTGGATTACCTTCTGCGTCAAATTCCAGTTCCACCCCGAAACCAAGCTCACCTAACAATTGCAATTCAAAGCTGCGTAAGATAGGTTCCACATCTTCATCTTGGGCCAAACGCATTAAATGTAGCTGATAAAGCGAAAAGATCTGCTCTAGCGGTTCGTTGGTTGGTACCACGCGTTGTGTTAGCTCATTGAGATACAAGCCGCAATATAACTGTCGCCCAACGAGTTGGATTTGATTGTCTGTGGGTTCAAAACGATTTACGTATTTAAAATCGTATCTGCCTGCATATTGCAGTAAAAGTAATGAAAATGGCCGCAACTGGGCATTATGTTTGAGGGATTGCTTGCCCTTTACTCGGGCAAGCATTTTGAGTTGTCCAACGCCTTCGACCAGTACGTCAAGCAGTACCTGAGAATCGCTATAAGGTCTGCGATGTAACAGATAGGCCTGTCGAAAGTCGCTATCCAATCAGTCTTCTCCGTACCCTAAGCTACGAAGAGCACGTTCGTCGTCTGCCCAGCCAGATTTCACTTTAACCCAGCATTCGAGATAGACTTTGTTGTCTAGCATGTTTTCAAGATCTTTACGCGCTTCGCGACCGATCACTTTGAGCTTTTCGCCTTTGTTGCCGATCACCATGCGTTTTTGCGACTCGCGCTCAACAAGGATCAATGCGTTTATCTGCCAAACACCGTTGTCTTGCCACTTAAACTGTTCGATCTCAACCGTCACCGAGTACGGTAATTCATCGCCCATAAAGCGCATCAGCTTTTCACGCACGATCTCTGCCGCCATAAAACGCATTGAGCGATCGGTAACGTAATCTTCAGGGAAGTAGAACTCACACGCAGGTAAACGCTTGTGCACTTCTTCTCTGATCATATCAACGTTCTTACCTTGCTTCGCAGAGATAGGTACGATCCCGATAAAATCACCCTGTTCACTCAACCACTGAATATGTGGCATCAACAAGTCTTTATCTTTTACCTGATCGGTTTTATTCATTACCACCAAGATAGGACGACCGCTGTCTTTAACTTTGGTCAGTACCATTTCGTCATCAGGCGTCCAATGCGTCCCTTCTACGACAAAAATAACCAATTCAACATCGCCGATTGAGCTTGACGCTGCTCGGTTCATTAAGCGGTTAATTGCACGCTTTTCTTCAATATGAAGTCCTGGCGTATCAACATACACCGCCTGATAGTTACCCTCTGTATGGATCCCCATAATGCGGTGACGAGTAGTTTGTGGCTTACGCGAGGTAATACTTACCTTTTGCTCAACCAATTTATTTAATAGTGTCGATTTACCTACGTTAGGTCTACCGACAATGGCAATCATGCCGCAATGTGTATCAAGCGTCATTCTTTAATATCTTAAGCGCTTTTTCGGCAGCTTTTTGCTCAGCTTTACGTCGCGAGCTGCCTACTGAAATTATACTTTCCATCCCTTCCACTATACATTCGACCGTGAATGTTTGGTTGTGAGCTTGCCCTTTGGTATCTATTACAGTGTAGCCCGGTAAAGGTAATTTTCGAGCCTGTAGATACTCCTGCAGCAGCGTCTTCGGGTCTTTTTGATTATGACCAGGTGAAATCGCAGTTAAGCGTGATTCGTACCAACTTAGTACCAAATCTCTACACACATCGATGTCAGAGTCTAAGAAAACAGCACCAATAATGGCTTCTACTGCATCTGCGAGCGTTGACTCACGGCGAAACCCGCCGCTCTTTAGCTCACCTGGACCTAGGCGCAGATAATCACCTAGCGCGAATTCCACACCGAATTCCGCCAGCGTTTGACCACGCACTAACGTTGAACGCATGCGGCTTAAATCACCTTCACGCGCTTTTGGAAACTTGTGATACAAAGCATTTGCAATCACAAAGCTTAAAATAGAGTCGCCCAAAAATTCGAGACGCTCGTTGTGCTGGCCTTTGTGACTGCGATGCGTCAAAGCCTGCTCAAGCAGCGCCTTATCAGAGAAGTTGTACCCTATTTTATTATAAAGTTCTTCTACGTTTCTTTTCATTTTTACTGAATACTACCTAGGCGTTCAAAACGAACACCAGTTGGAACCCACCCTGGCAAAATGCTGTCTGGGCCATTATCAAAATCAAAACTTAACCAAATAAATACCGCTCTTCCAACCAAGTTTTCATCAGGTACAAAACCCCACATACGACTATCTTGGCTGTTATTACGGTTATCACCCATCGCAAAATAACTTCCCTCTGGTACTACCCACTCATCGCGGCGAGTACCTGGTTGTTGATAGTAGCGATCTGTTAACTCTAACACTTCAGGATTAATTAAAATATCATGTTCTACGTTTGGCAAATGCTCGGTTAGACGCACCAACTGCATTGGGCCTTGCGTAAACTCGTCACGATTAACAATATCTACGTCAATCTTGTTATACTCGCCACACGTCAACCCGTTTGCTTCGCTCTGCCCGTCTTCACACTTAGGTTTAATGTAAAGCTGACGATTGCGATAAACAATATGGTCGCCCGGTAAACCAACAATACGTTTGATGAAATCAATACGCTCGTCTAGCGGAAACTTGAACACCGCAATATCACCGCGCTCAGGTGTACCCGTCTCAACGATTTTGCTACGCCACACAGGGTCTTTAATCCCGTAAGCATATTTTTCCACTAGAATAAAATCGCCATCCAATAAGGTTGGCATCATTGAGCCTGATGGAATTTGAAACGGTTCAAAAATAAACGAACGGAAAATCGTGATCGCGGCAATCATCGGAAAAATTGATTTCGCGTTTTCAACAATGGCAGGTTCAGGTGCTATTTCCGCGATGATGTCAGCATCCAACTGAGTGTCAGACGCACCTTGCGCAATAGCAAGCCTAGCTTGTCTTTTTGGTGCATACACCAAATGATCGATCAACCAAATAAGGCCTGAACCGACCGTGAGTAGCACCAATAAAATTGAAAAATAACCTGCCATTTGTATTTCCTGTTACTTACCTACTTTCAATATTGCTAAGAATGCGTCTTGTGGCACTTCAACGTTACCAAGTTGCTTCATACGCTTCTTACCTTCTTTTTGCTTTTGCAGTAGCTTTTTCTTACGGCTCACGTCACCACCATAACATTTCGCGATTACGTTTTTACGTAACTGCTTAACTGTACTGCGCGCAATAACGTGATTACCAATTGCAGCTTGAATAGCAATATCAAACATTTGGCGAGGGATCAATTCTCTCAGCGCTTCAGCTAACTGACGGCCACGCGTTTGTGAACCATCGCGGTGAACAATTATTGCAAGCGCATCAACACGGTCACCATTGATCAGAATATCCACACGCACCATGTCTGATGCTTCAAAACGCTTGAAGTTGTAATCTAGTGATGCAAAACCACGGCTGGTAGACTTCAACTTATCAAAGAAGTCCATTACCACCTCTGACATTGGCAATTCATAGGTTAACGCAACTTGCTTACCGTGATAGGTCATCTTGGTCTGCATACCACGCTTTTCAACACACAGCGTGATCACGTTTCCTAAATATTCTTGCGGAACGAGAATATTTGCTTCAACGATTGGTTCACGAATTTCAATAATGTCGTTTACCGGTGGTAAATCCGATGGATTATCGATTTTCACCACACCGTGCTTAGTTTCTACTTCATAGATTACCGTTGGAGCTGTGGTAATAAGATCCATGTCGTATTCACGTTCAAGGCGCTCTTGAATAATCTCCATATGGAGCATACCTAAGAAACCACAACGGAAACCAAAGCCTAGTGCTGTTGAGTTTTCAGGCTCGAAGAATAGTGATGCATCGTTGAGGCTCAATTTATTAAGCGCATCGCGGAAATTTTCGTAGTCATCAGATGAAATTGGGAACATTCCCGCGTATACCTGAGGCTTCACCTTTTGGAAACCAGGCAAACGGTCTGTTGCAGAATCACGAGCCATGGTAATGGTATCACCAACTGGTGCACCATGGATGTCTTTGATACCTGCGATAACAAAACCTACTTCACCCGTTTTCAACACCCCAGTATTGGTCTGCTTCGGTGTAAAGATACCAACCTTATCTACTTGGTGAGCTTGCTCTGTAGACATGATCTTGATCTTCTCGCCCGCTCTTAATTCACCGTTTTTAATACGTACCAATGACACTACGCCTTGGTACGGGTCAAACCATGAATCGATAATCAGTGCCTGTAGTGGCGCATTTGGCTCACCTTCTGGCGGTGGAATATCACGTACGATCACTTCGAGCACTTCATCAATGCCGATCCCCGTTTTCGCACTACAACGCACCGCTTCTAATGCTTCAATACCAACGATATCTTCAATTTCTTCGGCAACGCGAAGTGGATCAGCCTGTGGTAAATCAATTTTGTTTAGTACCGGAATAACTTCCAAGTCCATCTCAAGCGCGGTGTAACAGTTCGCTAGTGTTTGTGCTTCTACACCTTGACCCGCGTCAACAACCAATAACGCACCTTCACAAGCGGCAAGAGAGCGCGACACTTCATAAGTGAAGTCAACGTGTCCCGGTGTATCGATAAAGTTTAGCTGGTAGGTTTCACCATCTTTTGCTTGATAGTTAAGCGTTACACTCTGTGCTTTGATGGTAATGCCGCGCTCACGTTCGATGTCCATCGAATCCAGTACCTGCTGCTGCATTTCGCGGTCTGTTAAACCTCCACAAACTTGGATTAAGCGGTCTGATAGCGTCGATTTTCCATGGTCAATGTGGGCAATAATAGAAAAGTTACGGATATGCTTCATATACTGGATTCAATACTTCTGTTAGTCACAAATAGAGATTAAGGCCTCGATTTTACATTTTATTTAGTACAATCACCATCTATTTGCGTTATTGGTAGGCTAATTGGGTAAATTTTTATCACTTTTACCTGATGTTTGAGTTTATCCCCTTGGACTCTGGCGAAAAATAAACCGAGTGCAGCACTCGTAAATGCAATAAGTATCTGCAAAGGTTCATTGAGACCAAGTAAGAGGGCTGCGATAAACATGCCAGCAAAAGCAAAAAGCAATGGCATCATGTAAACATAAAACGCATGTTTCACCACATTAGAGTCGTCTAATGCCAACTTAATTTTTTGGCCAATTTCGACAGATTCCGTCAAATCTACAGGGAATTGTTTTTTGTGGGTGCCAAAGAGTTTGGCAAATACTTGGGAGCCGCATTTGCCGTTACAGCCTTCACAAGCGGGTTTTGGCTGCGCTTCTAAGTAGACAGTTGCGCCTTTTATGGCGGCAACTGTCAGAGTTTGTTCTATCATAAAGGTCTTTTCACAGACTCAGCGATTGCTTTTGCGGTCATTGCTGGAATATTTCCAACTACGGATACGTCAAACGCACCTGTGTTGTGAACGTACACCGTTGTCGCACCTGACGAAAGCGCTCCACTTGGGCGCTGGCCCGGTAAAGGACGTTGTACAAATACCGAAATATCAACAAGGCCATCGGAAAACAAGTAGTAGTCTGCCAGCTCATTGTTTAAATCTAACTTATGTCTGTCAGATTTTAGCAGCTCAAAGCCCTGAGGTAACCAACCAATTTGCCAATTGTTTTTTGTGCCATTCTCAAGTGTCTTCAACAACCCAGATACGGCTTCAGGAAACTGTTTTTGTGAAAGTTCTAACAATTGCTCGGCCGGAGTTTCAGTCACGCTGATATGGGTAAGCTGAAGCTGCTCTAACAACTCGCCTTGTTGGTTTACGTAAGCGGATTTTAGCAACAGAGATGACTCGGTATCTATCCACAACCAATAGTTGTATTTAGCGTCGTCCTTTGCTTCTAACCTGACAAGCTGAGCAGGTCTGTCAACAATCCGGCCTTTACCACCTAAGACAAAATCATAGCTTTCTTTGAGGCTGTCGATATTTTTGAACAAAACTTCGGGAATAGGACCTGCTATCGAATCTGTTTGGATGGTGTAAGGCTCAGACTTTGGTTCAAAATAAGTCACTTTGTCACCAATGCGGATCATTTCAAGTCCAGCACCATTGAGCAAACTTAAAAGCTCAAATTCAGTCCCATCTTGGTTACCATGAAGCCAACGGTAAGGCTCCATAGATTTTCCTTTCACCACGACAAACGATGCATCAAAGTTTCTATGATGCACCGCTTCGGCCATGTCTTTTAGCAGTTGTTTGGCTGATACGCTTTCATTTGCCCACAGCCAACTAGAGAAAAATACACTTACTACAACTAACAGTGCTCTCATTTATTGCTCTTTTTCCTCTTGCTTTTCAGCGGTATTGTTTTCACCAGATTGCTGCAGCGCATACGCCATACGTGACTGTCTTTGGTGCTCTAACACCAATGCACCAATACGTTGCTGCTGTAACTCTCTAATGCCTTTAGCCGCTGATTCAAGCGCAGGCTCAGTTGATAAGCTCACAGGAGAAACGCCTCCAGCAAAAGGAGTAGATTGCAACTGTAACGTATCGCCCGCAGGTAAAGTCGCATCTGTGCTTAGCGTATTGACCCCAAGCACAGCAAACAATGACACACTTGCCGCGATAGCCACTTGTGCAAACGGCTTACGCCATGCGCTTAGCTCAATCACATTGCTCTTCGGCGTCGTTTCTTTCACTTGCTCAACGACCGGCTCACTATACGTTTGCTCTTGTTCAAGTGCCGCTGCAAAGCTGCTGGTGATATCAATGCAAGGTGTGTCTTGCTTTTGACTACGCATTACATCACCAATCAAGGCATACCGAGCAAACTTTTGTTCGTCTAAACGAACATCAGTTTCAGCGTTGAGTGACAGATCACCGTCAAAAATTTGCGATGTCGTTAAATCTTCTGTCACTTGTTTTTCAGCTTGTGCCATATTAAGACTCACCTATTAATGGGTTCAAATTGTTATCTATCGCTTCCCTTGCGCGAAAAATTCTCGAACGAACTGTACCTACCGGACAATCCATAATGACAGCGATTTCCTCGTAGCTCATGCCTTCGATTTCACGCAAAGTAATTGCGGTTTTTAAGTCATCAGGCAAGCGCTCGATAGTTTTGAAAATCACTGCTTTCACTTCGTCGCTTAACAATAGATTTTCCGGTGAAGCGTTCGATCTTAATTGGTCTGCACCATCATAAAACTCGGCTTCTTCCGCATCTACGTCGTTTGCTGGCGGCTTTCGACCAAGCGCCACCAAATAATTTTTTGAACAGTTAACCGCGATTCTATACAACCAAGTATAAAATGCGCTCTCGCCCCTAAAGTTAGGTAACGCTCGGTAAGCTTTAATGAACGTTTCCTGTGCCACATCTGCCACATCGCCTTGATTCGCTACATAACGAGAAATCAGCGCTGCGACTTTATTTTGATACTTGGCAACTAACAGGTTGAATGCGTTTTTATCTCCCTGTTGAACGCGTTTAACTATATCTAGATCTAAATCCTGCTCGCTCATTCGAGCCGGTACTCCTCTTTTTGCTTTTCTAAATCGTATCTAGTTGCCATCATTCACAGCTACTCTGACTTAGTACTGAATAAAAAGTTCTGTTTTTTTGTATTTTTTTTTAAAATAAACGAATTCATCCATCTTTGCGTACTAGTTCTTGGCTGCTTTTTAGCATTATTCCATTAGCAGTCACACAAAATGTTCTAAATGATTCTCATTAAACGGAACAAACTCTCTGCCTTCTATGATAGCAGATGTGGTATAAATAGCAGAATTAAACGCAAAAACAGTAAAGATCTTCGAATATGAAAAATACGACTCACCACAATACTGATGTAGTCATTATTGGTAGTGGCGCTGCTGGACTCTCTCTTGCGCTCTCTTTGGCAAACCACTGTAAAGTTACCGTGATAAGCAAAGGGGCGTTAAAAGAAGGCTCCACGCTTTATGCTCAAGGTGGCATTGCCGCAGTATTCGATAAGAAAAATGACAGTATTGAATCACATGTCGAAGACACACTTGCGGCAGGCGCTGGTTTATGTGACCGCGATGCGGTCCACTACACCGCCTCAAATGCAAAGAATTGCTTGAAGTGGCTGATTGAACAAGGCGTGCCATTTGATATGGAAGTGGATAGCAAAGGGAAAGAGCGCTTTCATTTAACCCGCGAAGGTGGACATTCACATCGTCGTATATTGCACGCAGCTGATGCAACGGGTAAAGCCGTTCAAACCACATTAATTAGCCAAGTGCAGTTACACCCAAAAATTAATATACTTGAGCAATACAACGCCATCGATCTCATCAAAGATAAACATGGCGACTCAAGCGATATCAAAGGCGTTTACGTCTATAATCGCAAAGCGGATAGAGTTGAGAGCATCTCGGCTAAGTTTGTCGCTTTAGCAACGGGTGGCGCAAGTAAAGTCTACTTGTATACCTCAAATCCAGATGTTTCTTCGGGTGACGGCATCGCAATGGCGTGGCGTGCGGGTTGTCGTGTGGCCAACATGGAGTTTAACCAATTTCATCCAACCAGCTTATACCACCCTGAGCTACAAAACTTTTTAATAACCGAAGCCATGCGCGGTGAAGGCGCGCTGCTTAAACGTCCTGACGGCACACGCTTTATGCCTGACTTTGATGAGCGCGAAGAACTCGCCCCTCGCGATGTAGTCGCCCGTGCCATCGACTATGAGATGAAACGATTGGGTGCAAATTGCGTCTATCTGGATATCTCACATAAAGACAAAGAGTTCATCATTGAGCACTTCCCTACGATTTATGCTAAGTGCTTAAGTGTTGGTTTAGATATCACCAAAGAGCCAATCCCCGTAGTGCCAGCGGCGCATTATACCTGCGGTGGTGTTATGACTGACTTTAACGGTCGTACTGACATCGACAATTTATATGCAATCGGCGAAGTGGCTTACACAGGTCTACACGGCGCAAACCGCATGGCGAGTAACTCGTTGTTAGAATGCATTGTGTTTGCCCACGCAGCCGCAAAAGATATTTTAGCTAAAATCGATAATCGTCCTGAGCCATCTAAGTTACCAGATTGGGACGAAAGCCGTGTCAGCGACTCGGACGAAGAAGTAGTGATCACCCACAACTGGCACGAACTTAGATTGTTTATGTGGGATTATGTTGGCATCGTTCGCTCAACTAAACGGTTAGAACGTGCGCTACGCCGCGTTGAGTTATTGCAGCAAGAGATCCACGATTATTACGCCAACTTTAGAGTGAGTAACAACCTGCTCGAATTACGTAACTTAGTACAAGTAGCCGAACTGATTATTCGCAGCGCGTTAGAACGTAAAGAAAGCCGCGGACTGCACTACACCATTGACTTCCCAGACATGGCTGAAAACCCCACACCGACCGTTTTGTCACCGACAAAATAATAATATTTGCATGTAGAGCATGTGCTGATTTTTATCGCCATGCTCTGGTCGCTGTTTCTAATTGGCTTGCAGCGCAGTGCGACAAAGTAAACGCCAGTCCGCTTCTGGTATTGCCTGTCGAGTCAAAAATATCTGCTGCTTAGCTTGGTTCGCATCCATGATTTTTAGCGCTATTTGACTATCAAACCATATGGTGGCACCAATAAGCTGCCCTTTGCAATTTATCGTTTGCGACTGTATTTCAATGAAGTTTTCCTTCGGGAGCATGAGTACAGTACCTGCCTTTGGCGTACGAGATAAAACAGTTTGCCAACTGCAATAACCCGCCACGGCGAATACGATTGCGACTAACCACCACAGCGCAGGAAACAGCAGAAAAAGGATAAAAGCGAGGCAAGAAAAAAGAACCACAAAGAAGATGTGGTTCTGAAGATTGTGTTGAAAGTCGATTCTATACGCGGATCCGATCAAGGATTAACTTAACCATGCGTTTTAGCTCTGGATCTGGACATTCTTCATGACCCATAAACCAAGCGAATAAATCTGGATCCTCACAGGTAACTAGACGCTGAAACACGTACTTACCTTCGTCGGATAGCGCGTCATAAGCCTGCTCAACAAACGGCTCTAAAATAACGTCCAGCTCTAACATGCCACGACGGCAAGCCCATTTAACTCGAGCTTTAGGCAGTAACTCAACCATAAACTGATTAACCCCTCATAAACTATTGAGAAAATTATACCCACTGTGCAGGACATATGCCATAAAACTTATAGAAATGGCACATTGAAATCGTCCGTCCCTATCTCCACTTATGATTTTACGGTAACATGACGAAAACACTTTAATAGGGATCAACATTATGTCAATTGCTCGTGCTTATGCGCTTCCGTTCAAGGTTATTCGCATTTCAGGACAAGATAAACTTAGCTATTTGCACGGTCAGGTTACTCAAGACATTAACCTTATCAAAGAAGATAATTTTATGTGGTCTGGGCATTGTAGCCCTAAAGGCAAACTTTGGTCTGTGTCGCGCTTAACTCGCTATCAAGACGACTACTTAATGCTTGCAGGTGTAGCCGAAGCTGAAGCATCACTTCGTGAGCTAAAAAAGTACGGCGTTTTTGCCAAAGTTGACATTGATTTTGCTGACTGCGAAGT
Source organism: Pseudoalteromonas sp. BMB (assembly GCF_001709235.1). Taxonomy (NCBI): domain Bacteria; kingdom Pseudomonadati; phylum Pseudomonadota; class Gammaproteobacteria; order Alteromonadales; family Pseudoalteromonadaceae; genus Pseudoalteromonas; species Pseudoalteromonas sp. BMB. Next base: position 96,040 of record NZ_MBQA01000001.1, on the reverse strand, counting down.
CTTTGGCTTAATGACTCAGGACAGTAAAGCGCTTGCTACTGCCTTTGACGTTGAGCTTTCGTCTGACGCAAGCGCTGTTGATGTTGCCAACGGCAAGCTGCTAAAACTCGCAGACGAGCGCTTTGTTTTCATCGCGTTCGAAGGCGCAAGTTTACCCACGGACGTGGAACAACAAAGCAACCCAGCACCGTTTATTGCGGCCAGCATTTTAGCAGGTGAGCCAAGCCTTGATGCCGATCACGTGGACGAATTTGTACCACAAATGGTTAACCTTCAAGCCCTTAACGGGATCAGCTTTAAGAAAGGTTGCTATACTGGTCAAGAAACCGTAGCTCGTATGCGCTATCTTGGTAAAAACAAACGTGCCATGTACATAGTGACAGGCAATGCTGCAGAGCGCATCGAAGAGGCAGACATTGAACTGCAGATTGAAGACAACTGGCGTCGTGGTGGCAAGGTTATTCAACAAACCTTTGATGCTAACAGCGGCCGTTATTATGCGCTAGCTGTGATGCCAAATGACACACCACAAGACGCGGTGCTAAGAGCAAAAAATTCACCAGAGGTGAGTCTTACTATTCAACCTCTACCTTATTCTTTAGAAGACAACTAACGGGATCTTATATGATTATTGGCCCTAACTCGGTAGTGACAATCCACTACTCAGTTCAAGACAAAGACAACAACACGATTGATAGCACATTTGATGATGAGCCTGTGATAGCGATGCTTGGCTCAGGCTACCTGATCCCAGGTCTTGATGATGCTCTACAAGGCAAACAAGCTGGTGACACTTTCAGTGTGACCATAGAGCCACAAGAAGGCTATGGTGAACGCTTTGACGAACTGACTCAGGCGGTTCCTAAATCAATGTTTGAAGACATGGAAATCGAAGTGGGTATGCAATTTAGAGCTACCACCGACGAGGGTGACCAAATCGTTGTGATCATTGGTATCGAAGACGAAGAAGTCATTGTTGACGCGAATCACCCGCTTTCTGGGATCACACTAAATTTTGACGTTGAAGTGCTTGAAGTACGTGAAGCAACAGCAGAAGAAGTTGCCCACGGCCACGTTCATGGCGAAGGCGGTTGTGGTCACGACCACTAAGATTAGTCGAGTTACTAATAGAAAGCGCTGATCATTCAGCGCTTTTTTCTTGTTTAAGTTTACTTTCCATTGCCGTAACCAAGTTGGCTTGGTCATTGGTTCCTAAGCGATATTTAGTGCCGTCCTTCATCACCACTTCAAGCGCCTTGAATCCGGCAACTGTGTATACCCAACCATCTGTGCTGATCCGCATGCCAATGCCATGACGTAGAGAATTAGTCACAGGCTGAACATAATCGATATCGTCAAACTTTAAGGTCATTTTGGCGACCGACGGCCCAAACCACCAGCTTAACGTCTGTTGCTCTTGATTCACTTGAATGGTTAAGCCGTAAAAAATAAACGCAACAAGCGCGAGGATCACCAAAAAGCTGACAAAGGCTAGATTGCTACCAGTTAGGAAAATTGCCAATATGGTAAAACTGGCGATAAAGGCTAGAAACAACCATATAACCCATGCAAACTGTGTATTTTTATACATCGATAGTCTTCTTAATCAAAGCTGTAAACTAATGTAGCACCAAGTTCGGTGTCTACCTTTTCTTTTTCATTTTCTGGCTGCGAATTATAACGGTAAATAAACGCAAACTTCAGCGCAATCCCGCCAATCACTTGTGTAACTAGCGCAGATTCAGCAAACAATCGGGAGTTTAAACCTGACAGCGATTGCTCAAAACTAACGTCTTGATTAAAGCGGGTACGCTTTGACACGTTTCTTTCCCACTGCAGTGCCATACGCAAAAGCTGGCCTTGCTCCGTTCTATCTTCTTCCGGCTCAAGCTCGATTTCGTTATCCACACGAGAGATAGACATACCGGGACCGATGTCAATATCTACCGTGTTCTTTCGTCCCTCGTACACACGATTGCCATAGCCAAGCGCAAATGTCGTGGTATATTCCTTGCCATTAAACCTGTCACGCTCATAGTCGCCGTACATAAAGAACGAAGCGTTATCGTCCCCTAATTTGTAATTACCTTGTGCCGAACCAAAGTAACGCGACGCAGAGACATCCTCAACATCCGTTTCTGTATTTTGCTCGCGGCGATAAAGGCCATTAAATTTAAATTGATTACGCCACTTGGGAAAATCTTGGTAGAGATTACTTTTTAGCTTAAATGACGTGTTTTGCGTATTACCTTTGTTAACGATAAAACCAAATTCAACGTCACCGTACAGCATCTCGCCCTTGTGTTTTTGATGAATTTCGTCATCGGGCATTTTGCCATATTCGTGAAAATCTTCGAATGGATCCGTAGCTAAGCTTGGTAACGAAACTAAGCCAATTGCAAATAAAGTGAAAGTTCTAAAAAACGGCACTGATAACTACTTTCCGGTTATTGCTTCCAAATGATATGACAAAACGGTGCGTCTAAATCTCTGCTAATCAAAATTTTTGCGTACACCTGATCCGAGTCATCAAACTCGATACCAACCAAAACCTGAACGAAGTGCTCTGGTTCTGCTTCTTGTTCATAAGCAGTGATGCTCGACCAACTCTCGTCCGGCTCACTTTCTTCAATGAAACCACGATCTTCGCGATGTTCGTTGAACATATTAATATCGTGTTCTTCAAGATTATCCGGGGCCAACTCAAGGAAGATATCATATGCTTGGTGAGTGGCTTCTTCGATGCTACAAAGTCTCGCTGTCATGGACGCTAGCCTGTTGTTTTAAAGTTGGCGCAATGATAGCAAAATGAGGTAAAACATAAATACTTAGTCGCGATAATCAAACAGAAAATAACGCTAAATGACGAACAAATTATCGGTAAAAGTTGAATGTTACGTCGCTTTTGAGTTATTACTCTAAAACTATCGCATAAAACCCGCAGGGAGCATCTCATCATGATTTCATTTTCCGAAGCGAACAACATCGCATTTGTGACCTTATCTCGACCAGAAAAACAAAACGCGCTATCTGTTGACATGTTTGTTGGTTTAGATAATGCGATAAAGAAAATTAGAAAAAGCAAATCAATTAGGGCTGTCGTTCTCCAAGGTGAAGGCGCACATTTTTGTGCTGGTCTAGATGTAAAAAGCGTGCTGAATAAACCTTCTGGGATCATCAAGCTACTTAAAAAGTGGTTACCTGGCAATGCTAACTTAGTACAAAGAGTCGTACTCGGCTGGCAAACTTTGCCAGTTCCTGTCATTGCCAAGATCACAGGTAATTGTTTAGGCGGAGGCTGTCATATTGCATTAGGCGCTGACATTCGTTTAGCCGACAGCAGTGCGCAGTTTGCCATTATGGAAGCCAAGTGGGGACTTTGCCCTGACATGGGTGGCAGCTTACTTTTGCCTGCCACAATGAACAAGGATAAGGCACTGCTGATGACAGTCCATGCACAGCGAATAGATGCCCAGCAAGCACTAAAGGACGGTCTCATTACCGAGCTCTGTGATAATGTTGACACTAGACTCTCAGAATTACTCACTCAATTTAGCGCACGCTCGCCAGATGCTATTGCAGCAATTAAGAAAGTGTATAATCGAGCCTACAACCAGCCCGCCCGTAAACTGTTATGGTTAGAAACGTGGTCACAAATCAAATTGCTTGCAGCCAAAAACACCAAAATTGCGATGAAGAATGCCTCTGTAGCTGATGAGAATAAAAAGCCATTTTTGCCTCGCATGAAGTGGTAACGCTAGGTTGAATGCTTGTTTGCCCAAAGTATAATGGCTATCGCAATACGAAAGCGTACAATTAGGCATCATACATGTTAGCGCCATTGCAGTGCTGAGGATTTACATTTAATGGTACACAGAGCGAAGTTGATATTACGATTTGCACTAGGCTTTGCCATCATTTTGGCGTGTCTCTTCAGCGCTAAATGGATTATTCAGCTTAGTGCTTTACAGATCCCAGCCGCCCTACTTGGCATGGTGTTTCTTGTCATACTCCTCGCCACAAAAATCATTAAAGTAGAATGGTTAGCCCCCGCAGCAGAGCCCATTTTAAAATATATGGCGCTGTTTTTTATTCCAGCGGGAGTGGGCTTGGTAGAGCATCTCAGTTTGTTTCAATCCCACTGGCTTATGCTACTGTTATTGCTAGTTGGTGTACCAACAATAAGTCTTGTATTGTTAAGCCCTATCGTTAAGAGCATCAAGTTTCGTGATTAATATGATTATGGCGTCAGCGCTCACTGTCCTATTATTTTTTAGTGCTCGCAAACTATATCAGCGCATCTCCTTACCGATATTAAACCCTGTGCTGATCTGCATTTTGGCCATTTCGGCATTTCTACTATTCACGAAGTTCGACTACAAGATATATCAACAAGCAACGCTACCAATTCATTACTTGTTAGAGCCAGCGGTCGTTGCACTCGCTTATCCTTTGTATAAACAATTTCACCAAATTAAACCGGTATTTTTTGCATTGTGCTTAACCAGTTGGTTGGGTGTTTCACTGTCTACGTTAAGCGCTTTTCTTATTTGCCAGTTTTTCGCAGCCGATCCACAGCTCTCAGCTTCAATGGCGGCCCTGTCGGTTACAACACCAATCACTCTACTCATTAGTGATTATCTCGGGGGGATCCCCGCTATTGCAGCGATTATGGTGATACTAATTGGTGTATTTGGTGGCGTGTTTGGGCTACATATCTTGCACTGGTGTAAAGTTGACCATATGCAAGCGAAAGGCACTGCGCTTGGTGTTGCTTGCCATGCGATAGGCACAGCTGCAGCGATAGAGCATCACCCCATGGCTGGCGCTTTTGCTTCAGCGGCGATGACAATTACCGCCATGATAACTGCACTTTGGGTGCCTTTGTTTTATCATTGGTTGGCTACTCTAATTTAATAACTCGGGATATGACTGTGATCAATCAAGAAATCGAGCAAATAGAACACTATTACAACATTATTCGAGAGTATCTGGTGACGTACAGTTTCCAATTGCTCGCTGCGATATTCATCTTCCTTCTCGGTTTGTGGTTATCAAGAAAGCTGTCTAAAGCGACTGAAAACTTGATGCTAAAACACAATATCGATCCTGCTTTAACCAACTTTATTGGCAATGTGATCAAGGTGCTTATCATTGCCATGTTTGTGATTATTTCTCTTGGCAAGGTTGGCATAAGTATCACACCATTTGTCGCCGCCATCGGGGCTGCGTCCCTAGGTGCTGGTCTTGCACTGCAAGGTATGCTGGCAAACTATGGCGCTGGGCTTGCCATCATTGCTACCCGCCCATTTGTGATTGGCGATACCATCAGCATCAAAGGCGTTAACGGCCAAGTTAAAATGATTGAGCTTGGACATACCACGCTTATCAACGAAGACAAAGTAGAGATCACAATCCCAAATAAACATGTGGTGGGAGAAATTCTCCATAACTCGTTTGCAAACTCTTTGGTTAAAGGTGAAATAGGGATAGCTTATGATGCTGATTATCAAAGTGCATTAACACTTATCAATCAGGTACTCGCTGATAATGCTAAGGTCAGTCAAGACCCTAAGCCGCAGGTGGGGATTGAGGAATTTGCCGACAGTGCAGTGATATTGAGCTACCGCTACTGGGTGCCTACGACTTCACTTATCGAAACTAAATTAGAAGTAAATAAAGCGGTGTTTGCCGCGATTAAAAATGCGGAAATCGAAATACCATTCCCGCAACGAGTGGTTAAAATCATTCAGTGAGTAAACTCACTAACGGCTAGCCCCCTAGCCGTTATTCTCCACTTAGTTTTCATCAGGCTTTTCCATAGAAAAGCCACTGCGTAAATGAAGATCGCGCTGTGGAAACGGGATCTCGATTTGATATTTTCGAAAGGCATCATCGATAGCCCAGAGGTAATCAGAAACCAGCGCTGTTGGTCGCTTTACCTGCTCAGGTTGCACCCAAACTCCAAGCGTGAAATTCAAGCTACTATCACCAAACCCTGTCATCCATACTGTTGCTTCTCGCCCCGGCGTATTCAAGGTATATTGGACATTTTTGGCCGCTTCCAATGCGGCACGCTTCACCTTCTCTTTGTCGCTGCCGTAGGCCACCGAAAAAGGAATACGGAAACGACGATATTTATCCGACATTGTCCAATTGGTAATTGTATTTGACACCATTTCCGAGTTTGGAATAAGCAGGTCGACGTTGTCATTTGTACGGATCCAAGTTGAGCGCATGTGAATGGCGATGACTTCTCCCACCACCCCGTTGGTCAGCTCAACAAAGTCCCCAACTTTGACGGTTTTCTCTAGCAGTAATACCAGACCAGAGACAAAGTTATTCACTAGACCTTGTAGGCCCAAGCCAATCCCAACGCCGAGTGCACTGGCAACAAGCGCCAACTCAGTGATCTCTATTCCTAAGGCCGTCAGCGCAATAATAAGACCAATAAATAATACGATGTAGTGAATGATCCTGCCTATCACATAGGCTGAGGTATGCTGGATCACCCCTTGTCTTGACGCGAGACGATTAAATGCTAGTCGTAGGATCTTGGAGATCACCAAAGTCGCAACGATCACCGCGATAAATGAGAGTGCTTCTCCCACCTCTAATGAAAATTTACCTAATGAAAATAGCTTTTGGTCAAGCCACGGAATATCTACATCTATATCTATTGGTGCTTTTATCATGGTTATATTTTTTGTTATCTCGTGAAGTTAAGTGTGTGTGGCTAGCAGAAAAAATACAAGTTTTAAAGACGCCTAAATCATGCTTTGTTCAGGCTACTCGCTTGACCTTTTACAGGGCTCGTGACTAAATAAAGGACAAATAAATAACAACAATACTACTGCGGATTGGTAAAATACGTCATGAAAAAGTCCCTACTCGCTTTAACCACTTGTCTCGCGCTTGCATTGCCAGCTTATAGTCAATCGCTTGCGGACCTTACCACGCTCGAAGCACAAACCAAAATACAAAATCGAAGTTTATCAGCAACGCAACTCACTGAGTTTTATTTAAAAAGGATTGCACAACTTGACGACAGTGGCCCTATGCTCAATGCCGTGATCACGCTCAATCCCAACGCTTTACTAGACGCTAAAAAGCTTGATGCCGAACTACGCGCGGGAAAATATCGAGGGCCACTTCATGGCCTGCCAGTTATTGTTAAAGATAATATCGACACCAGAGCGCCAATGGCAACAACTGCAGGTGCGCTCGCACTGCAACACAACGTCAAAACCCAAGCTGCACCACTGATCATCCAGTTAGAACAAGCCGGCGCTATCATCCTTGGCAAAGCCAATTTAAGTGAATGGGCAAACTTTAAATCAAGTTTCAGCTCAAGCGGCTACAGCACGCTCGGTGGTCAAACCAAAAACCCGTATGTGTTAGATAGAACACCATGTGGCTCAAGTTCAGGCTCTGCCGTTGCCGTCTCCGCAGGTCTTGCACTGCTCGCCATAGGCACGGAAACTGACGGCTCTATTGTTTGTCCTTCAGCACATAATGGTGTTGTAGGTATTAAACCGACTGTCGGTTTGGTTTCTGGTGAAGGCATTGTTCCTATCAGTCATAGCCAAGATAGCGCTGGCCCTATGGCAAAATCGGTGATGGGCGCCGCCTTATTGCTCAATGCTATCGTTACCAATGCAAAACAGCCTATTGATTTTACCCAAGACTTAAACGCCGCCAGTTTCAAAGGCAAACGAATTGCTATCACCAGTCATCTAGGTCAGTTTCCACCTGCAGTTCAAGCGGTATTTGCAAAAGCCGTTGCAACCATGAAAGCAAATGGCGCAGAAATAATTGAAGGGTTAGACTTACCTGAGCTGGAAGCTTTAGGCTCCGCCGAATTGGATATTTTGCTCTATGACTTCAAGCATGATCTTAATGCTTACCTTGCCACGACACCAGAGCAGGTAAAAGTAAAAAACTTAAACCAGCTCATCCAATTCAACCAGCAACACCCTTCCACCATTAAGTACTTTGATCAATATTTGATAGAGGAAGCAGCAAAAAAAGGCGATATCACTGAGCACCGATATCAAGAAGCCCAAGCTTTGGTTAAAGAATTTGCCCGTCAACAAGGCATTGATAAAATAATGCAAGAACATCGCCTTGACGCATTTATCGCACCAACGAATACCCCAGCTTGGAGTATCGATATCATTAACGGTGATAATTTCTCAGCCTCGTCGTCATCTCCCGCCGCGATTGCAGGATATCCAAGCATTACCGTACCGATGGGTTTTCATCATGAGCTACCGCTGGGTATTTCTTTCTTCGCTGAGGCTTATAGCGAAGCGAAATTAATCAAGCTTGCCTATGCTTTCGAGCAGTTGACTAATGCACGCAAAGCGCCTGAGTTTAAGACAACATTAACGCCTTAGCAGCGCAAATAAAAAGCCTCCGCACCACTACAGGAGGCTTTCTGTTAAAAATGGCGGCAATAGCGCGTTTTTATTTATGCTCCTTTGTATTCAAGGTAACATTTCAGCTCAATTAAACTAGTTGTACATAAGGCCTCAAAATCAGTGATTACATCTGGAGTTGGTAGCTGTTTGTTGCTTTCACACTCTCTTTGTAATTTAGAACTAAGCTGACCAAGCTTTGAGCACCCAAGGTTCATCGCAGCTCCCTTAACTTTGTGAAAAAGCTTAGCCAACTCACCGACATCACCAGAGGTGAGACAAGACCTTAAATTAGAAATTTCTTCATCAATGCTGCGCTCAAAACTTTTAGATAAGTTACACAGAAGTGCTAAAGGTAAAGAGTTTAGTCTATCAATGTCCAATAACTCTGAGTCTGGTTCTCTAGTCATCTTAGGTGTTGCTTCACACTCACTACTCTCAATTGGTGGTGTGCTAACTTGTTCAGACCGTAGTTTTTTCGAGCACTTCTGCAGACAAGAGACCAAGTCAGCTTCTACAACCGGTTTAGTCAAGAAATCAACCATACCTGTTGCTAAGCATTGCTTTTTATCTGCAACGGTTGCATTGGCTGTCAGAGCCACTATTTGGGGAGCTTGATCGCCATAAATACGGAACACTTCGCGCGTAGTTTGCAATCCATCAAGTACTGGCATTCTCATATCCATTAATATGAGATCATATTGCTTCTCGCAAAGCTTATCTAAAGCAATTTGTCCATTTTCAGCAAAGTCCGCTTTGTAGCCACATGCTCCAAGATAGTGCTTCATAAGCTCAATATTAACGAGATTGTCTTCTGCTACGAGGATCTTTAGTGGATAATTTTCTGCTAAATAAGGTAACTGCTCAATCGCTTGGATGCTTTCACTATTGGATTCATGGCGATAACCTGCAAACAATGTGCTCATTAAGGCATCATAAAATGCCGATAACCTAAAAGGCTTATATGCTATATGCTCAAAAAGGTTTCGCGCGTTATTAGGTAGCGTTGTTGATGACGAAAATAACATTATTGGTGGCCCATATATGAGCTTTTCTTTTAATTGCGCAGCAAGCTCAATACCATTTACTTCCGGCATTTGGTAATCAAGAATCACCAAATCTGCTGATTGCGCATCTGACACTATCGCTTCTATATCTCGAGGGTCCTGAAAGGTAGAAACTTTCATTCCCCATAATTCAAGATTGTGCTTAATCACTTCAAGGTTTACTGACAAATCATCTACCGCTACAACGGTTTTCCCTCTTAAAGCAGGGAGTTCACCTTGGGTATAAGGACTGCTTGTTGTTGGATTAACTCTAACGGGTAGAGTGAAAAAGAACTCTGACCCCTTGCCTTGGCGGCTGTTCCATCCAATTTCTCCTCCTAAAGCTTCTACGATACTCTTGCAAATTGCCAGCCCCAGTCCTGTCCCTCCATATTTTCTTGTGGTGGCACTTTCAACTTGGGTGAAAACGTCAAACAATTTATGCTCGCCACTTTTAGGAATACCAATTCCAGTATCTTTTACCGAAAATCTGAGCACGGTATGAGGTAGCTCAACACCTGTTTTAGAGACATGTATTTTTACATATCCCTCTTTGGTAAACTTAATTCCATTGCTAATCAAGTTACAGAGAATTTGAGTAATGCGAGTTTTGTCAGCAATACATGTAACTTGCGCATTAGCTTCAATGTTATAGACAATTTCAAGGCCTTTTTCTTGGGCTTTATTTGCATATAACATGACACAATTTTCAACTAGTTCGTTCAAATCAAAAGAAATATTCTCAAATTCCATCTTCCCTGACTCAATTTTTGAAAAGTCCAAAACATCGTTAATCAAAGACAGCAAATGCTCACCACTATTGTGGATCGTTTGCAAAAAGTCAGCTTGCTTTTTGGAAAGGGACTCTCTTGCAAGTAGGCTCGTCATACCTAAAATACCATTCAGCGGTGTTCGTATCTCATGGCTAATATTCGCAAGAAATGTAGACTTAGCCTGATCCGCTTCCTCAGCAGCGCGGCGCGCGCGTTCTTCTTCGGTGATATCGTCTAGCACCACTAAAATTTGTTGTTGTTCATTGTGTTGAAACTGCTCTAAAGTGATAGTAAAAGTACGCAGTGATGTCCCTTCTTGAGGGCACCATAAGGTTTTAACGAGTCTATTATTGTTCTTTTCTTTTAATTTACTGACTAATGTATCTTGGCTAGCTAAATAGTCGCTCAACTCATTTTTTAGACTACAGTCCAAAGCAGGCTTATTAACCGCTTTCAAATCCGGTAAACCATTGGAGATAAAAATAGCGCTAGGCACTGAATTCAATACTGTTTCATTGAAGCAGCGCCAATATTCTGATTGAGCCATTGTGTGTTGTAACTCAATCTCCTTTCGCTTTAGCTCAACAAACACATTCACCTTAGCAAGTAGAATATCTTCGTTAAGTGGTTTGTGAATGAAATCGACTGCACCAAGTTGATATGCCTCAATTAGGTCTTCTCTTGATTGCTCACCTGCTGTGATGAAGATGATCGGTGTGGCAACTAAGGCTGGGTCATCCCTCATTAAGCTGGCCACTTCGAATCCAGACATATCAGGCATGTTTACATCTAACAAGACTAAGAAGATATCAGGGTGCTTTACTAACTTTTTCAATGCTTCATTACCGCTAGCCGCTTCAATACGTTCTGCAGCCACATTTTTCAATAACTTTTGCAGCACAATAATGTTTTCTTTGCGATCATCAACGAGAAGTATTTTTGGTAAATTAGTATCCATGACTTGCTCCTGCAATAAGTTGTGCTATCGAATAGTGGCTAAGTTCAAGATCGATTTTTGTCGTACTTTTTGCCGCACTTACCATCTGCGGGAACTCACAAAGTTCAGGTGCAAGTATAGTTGTTAAGGCGTTGACCTGACTCAGTCCTAACATACCCTGTACACCATCTTCATTGGCACCAGAGAGTAAAATCCCAATTGCTCGATGTTGGTAAACATTGGCAATACTTAAAAACAGATTGTCAATGGCAGGGCAACAGCCATGGATAAGTTCACCAACATCTAATCGAATACAGTGATCCGTTGAAATGCTGATATGTAGGCGTGAGGGGGCGATGTATATGTGGTTCTTTTCTAAGGGCGCACCATCTATTGCAATAGAGACAGGGTAACGGATCAAGTTAGATAACGTCTGCTGCAGCGCAAGCCCACCTATTTCACTAGAGTGTAGTACTAAAACCAGCGGCGGTATTATTTCTCCATTGAGTAAGCGACATATAGAAATAAAATCAGACGTCGCACCGGCTGAGCCACCAATACCAATGACTTGACATACATCCTCAATTTCGTTTGTACACCGAATTTCCACTCGATAACTCCTTAAATTGCCGTGAATTAAGTAACGACTCCGACTCTCCGACAACCAAATATGCGTCTTTTTTCATCGCTTTTGAGATTGTTAACAGCACTTCATCCTGCGCGTGTTGAGTGTAATAAATAAGCATGTTACGGCAAAATACTAAATCAAACTCGCCCTCAGGTAAGGCTTTCGTCACATCACAAACAGAAAAAATAGTATGTTCTGTTAGGGCGGGATTAAAATGAACCACACCAGATTGATACTCAAAGTAATTGCGAAATTCCTGTTTTCCACCAGCGCTAAAATAATTGCACGTAAATTCTTTAAAATCTGAAATTTTGTATATCGACTTCTTTGCGATACTAATCGCCCTCGGACTTATGTCATAGGCAAAGCTGCGTGTGTTCCCCAACATACCCAGTTCAAGCAACATAATATTTGCACTAAGAACCTCTTCACCTGTTGAACAACCAATATGTGCAATCCTATATTGTTTATTGCTATCCCAGTTTTGAGAGAGTAAAGCCCGAAGATATTTGAATACATGCGGTGCCCGAAACATACTAGTAACGTTGATCGTTACTTCGGCGAGCACATCACTACACTCCTTTTCACCAGATAAGATTTTTGGAATCAACTCTGTGATATGCGACACGCCTAACTCGTTTCCAGCTTTAATAATTCGCTGTTGTAAAAAGTCATCGGAGTAACGTTCAAGTGCATAACCATTCTTGTATTCCAATGCTCGTACTACAAGACCTATTGAAAACGCATCACTTTGCATTACGCTATTTACTCTCTATCGCAACCAAACATGTAACACTGACATTAAGCGTTTGCTATCAACCGGCTTTGAGATAAAGTCATTCGCACCCACATCGATACATTTAACTCGCTCAGTTGCCATCGCTTTTGCAGTAACGGCTATTATAGGTACTGTTTGCCATTTATCGTTTTCCCGTATCTTTGCAATAGCTTCATAACCATCCATCACGGGCATCATGATGTCCATCATCACCAAGTCAAACTCTTGCTCTGTCATTAACTCTAGCGCTTCTGCGCCATTACATGCCTTGCTTACTTCAATTCCCTCTTTGTTTAACACCTTAGCTAAAGCAAAGGTATTGCGCATATCGTCATCAACTAGCAACACTTTTTTACCCTTTAAGCTATTAGTATTATGTTGATATTGATACAGCAGCTCCCTTTGCATCTCCGGCAACTCAGATTCTAGGCGATGCATAAATAATGTTGTTAATTGAATTAAATGGGCTTCTTGCGCATCTTCGGATACCACAAAATGTCCCTGATACGCCTTGAGTTGTTGGCTCAGGACTTCAGGCGATTGCGCGTTGTATAACAAAACTTTCGGTGGGATATCGTATTCTAATATGGCATCGAACAATTTCATCAGTTGCTCAGACCGAATACTGGTTACGTCGATTAAAATTAGATGGGGCTTAATCTCCTTGAATAGCTTACAAGCAGTGGTAATATCATGACAAGATTCAAGTGCGACGTTTTGCTGTTCAAACACCGTTTGCAACCGTTTCAGTTCAACCAATGACGCAATCATTAAAAGCTGCATAACATGCTGTTGATTTTCAACAGAGATCTGATTAGCAAGCCGCTCAATATCGTCGTCTTTCAATGGTTTATTCGTTATCCCTAAAGCACCAAGCTGAAGCACATTTTCAACATTTATTTCAAGCCCGGTGATGATTTCAACCGGTATTCTCATCGTTTCGGGGTGACGCTTTAACCTTTCTAGCAGACGAACGCCATCTTCGTCTGGCAGACCAACATCCAGTAAAATACCATCAGGTAACATAGACACAGCCAACTTGAAGCCATCCGCCGCACTGTGTGCTAGAGCTGAGTTAAAGCCTTGTTTAGCTACCATCTGTGCAATTATTTTCGCTAACTGAACATTATCCTCTATTACGAGTATTACTTTCTCTGCTTTAGAGGGCGCTTCAACAGCTTGCTCTGTTTTAGTCATTCCTTCATTACTCTCTAGGACAGAACCAGCTTGCTCACCAGCTAGCATTGAAGTCGATTCTTCGCCTATCTTACGGGAGATATCTTCTAGATTATCTGACACAGATGAATGCGTTTGCTTTGACGAACGAATATCAACATTACTGGCGCTCCCATTAAATGGTAATATCAGCTTGAAAGTACTACCTTTACCAACTTCACTGTCAACAGATATCAGTCCCCCTAGCAACTCGGTCAACTGTCTTGAAATTGTCAGCCCCAGACCAGTACCACCAAACTTTCGACTAGTAGAGCCATCTTCTTGCTGAAAAGCCTCAAATATTAATGACAATTTAGACGTGCTAATCCCTATACCAGTATCTCTTACAGTAAACTCAAGCGCATCGCCCATATCCTCCAAGGTTATTTGCTCGGTACTAAGAGTGACTTTTCCTTCACTAGTAAACTTAATTGCATTGCTCAACAAGTTTTTCAAAACTTGCTCTACACGCTTTCTATCAGAGTTGATAAGCGCTCCTTGGCATTGATCATTAATTTCGAAGTGAATGTTTTTCCCATTTGCCACTGGAGTAAACATTCTTTTCATGTTTTCAAGTAGTAAGTTAACTGAAAATTCCTCTTTAATGATCTCCAACTTACCAGCTTCTATTTTTGATAAATCTAAGATTTCATTGATCAAACTGAGTAAGTCATTACCGCTTTGGTGAATAATGGTTGCAGATTCGACATCTTCGTCTGTTAGCTGCCCACTCTCATTGTTCATAAGGCCTTTTGCCAATAACAACAAACTGTTAAGTGGTGTACGTAACTCATGCGACATATTCGCCAGAAACTCGCTTTTATATTTGCTCGCAAGTTGAAGCTCATCGGCCCTTGCTTCGAGCTCAGCTTTCAAGGTGTTAAGTTTGAGATTTCGCTGCTCTAACTCTTCCTTTTTCTGTTCTAATTCAACGGTTTTCTGCTCTAAATCAACATTACTTTGCTCTAATTTGTCTTGCTTTCGTTCTAAGTCCTCTTGAGTCGATTGGAGTGTTTGCGTTTGCTCTTCCAATAAACAGCTCTGCTTTTGCGTTTTTTCGAGTAGCTCATCCACCTTTTGCCGCGCTTGCAAAATATTCAGCATAACAGCAATAGACTCACTCGATTGAGCGAGAAACTCTTGGATGACCTCATCTTGCTTTTCGCTATATGCAATCTCAATAATACCTTTTAGATCTTCTTCAATTAACAATGGCAAAAAAATGATTTCCGTTGGCTGAGCTTTACCTAAGCCAGAACTGACCTCAATATAGCCTTCAGGTACAGGGCTAAAGGTCACTATTTTCTTTTCTTTCATGACTTGCCCAACTAACCCTTCGCCAACCTCAAATGTATGTGTCGACTGCTTCCTATTGTCAAAAGCATAGCTAGCTTGCAACTGGCACTTATCCTGTTCAACGAGATATATGCCGCCAACACATGCTTTTGTATAGCTCGCAAGATAATGTATTGAAGCTTCAGCCAACAGAGCTGTTTTGTCGATGCTACGCAGCTCAACATTTAGCTGATTTAGGCCATTTTTAATCCAGCTCTGGGCCCTATTCTCCATCTCGCTCCGTTGCAATGACTCAAGCATGTCACGCAACGCCGATGAGAGTCGATCTTTGGGTCCTCGCTGCTGTATATCAATATTATAATTATGCTTGGCTATCTGGTTTGCCTGCTGCTCAACTTGCTTAAAACTCAAACGCATATCCGACAACGTTTGAGCGATTAAATCTCGCTCGCTTCTTTGCGAAAACTCCACATCCAGCTCTCCTTGAGCCATCAGTTGTGCTTTAGCTAAAATCGCTTTGAGATTATCAGATACTGTATTGACGGCCGTGGACAATTCATGTAATTCGTCATTGCTTGATAGAGTAAGTCGTTCACCATCAAGGAACCCCTGAGCAAGCTCTTCTGATTTATGTTGAATTGCACCAATAGAGCGGGTGAGAAAACGTGAGAACCCCAGTGCAACAAAAAGAGACAGAAGTATTGCAACCAAGGTGGTTACCCAAATAATATTGAGGATGGCATTTTCAGCATCAAATAAAGCTGTCACATGCTCTTCTTCTTGAATAGACATCATCTGATCGAGTTCATCGACCGTTAGATTAATATCATTTACTAAAGGGATTGCACGATTCGTTAAAATAAATTGCGCTTTGTTCCAGTTTTTTTTATTTCTTTCCGCCACTATGTTTTTTGCACTATCCACATATATATCTTTGAGGCGTAGAATATTCAACCACGATGCGGAACTACCCATCGTTGATTGATAGCTAGTATCTATACTGTCAATAACACTGCTAAACTCACTCAGCTTGCTGTAAAGCTCTGACTCACCACCATCAAAGTCACCAGAGAGATAATAGCCAAGTTGAGTTTCAATTAACGTCGTAATATAGCGAAGGTTAGCGAGTTGAATAGAAGCCTGTTGCGGCACTTTATTCGTGTTAATTAACGTTGACAGACTTTCTTGTAAGCTTTGAGAAGAGGGTTTAAAACTATTTGTAAATAAGTCTTTCGAGAGCGTATTTTCACGACTCCAAGCGATATTCTCGATTTCGTATTGGATCTCCCTAAACTGCTTCAGCTGTGCATTCAATTCGTCGAGTGAAATAGCTATACGACCACTTAACTTCATTTCAGATAAACGTGCCGTTTGCCTATCAATAATCCGCCAAGACTTCGCTCTTTTTGCGATAAAATACTTGCTTTCAGTCTCTATATTCCCCAACAGCATATAACCACGTAGCAACGCGAGAGAAGTTTGTAATTCAGTTTCTATTACACCTAACGATCTGACCATTGGTAGCACATGATCAGAAAGGTACTCTCGCATCGTTTTTACATCTACCGTTTTTTGATAGATAAAAATCGAAGAAAATACCACTATCAATAAAATTGAAGAAAATGTAACGGTAAGTTTATGTGCCAGCTTCATTGATGTTCCCTTTGCTTTGTTCATCCAATACGGATAGGAATGCAGCCTCAGGCATTGGCTTATAAAACAAAAAGCCCTGATACATCTCAACACCAAGCTGAGTCAAAAAAGTAAATTGATCGCTATTCTCGACCCCTTCTGCAACCACCTTCAAATTCAACGCATGCGCCATATTGATGATTGCGGTGGCGATTGCCACATCGTCTTTACTGTGTGGTAAATCATCGACGAAGGATTTGTCGATCTTCAGCTTTTCAATAGGTAGCCTTTTTAAATACGCCAGTGAAGAATAGCCGGTGCCAAAGTCATCTATCGAGATGGTAATACCTCGGTCTTGAAACTCTTTTAAAATGAGTACAGCACTTTCAACATCATGTAGTATTGTTGATTCGGTTATTTCTAACTCAATGTGCTGCGACGAAATATTCCATTCATCCATAGTACTAAACATAAAGTCACATAATCGCGGGTCCAAAAACTGTTTCCCAGAGAGATTAAATGCAATTTGGATCGTTAAGCCGGCGTCATTACATTTAGCCAAGAAACAACATAATTGCCGAAAAAGTAACTTACCTAGACCAATGATTAGGCCTGACTGCTCAGCGATCGGAATAAAATCAGCGGGCGAAATAAATTGGTTATTTTGATTTCTCCACCTTACTAGAGCTTCTGCTCCTTGAATTGTTCCATGGGCATCAATTTTAGGCTGATAATAGAGCTCAAATTCATCGTGCTCGATGGCATGATGAATCGCTTCCTCTAGCTCTACTCTGTCTTTTAAAGATACCTGTTGCGTAGGTTTGAAGACTCGGACTCTATCACCATCTTGTTGAATTAGACCCGCTAATGCAATTTCAGCATCACGCAAAATATCATGTGAGTATCGATATAAATGCGTATCAAAAACTAACGACGCAGAAAAGCTAATATGAAGCTTTTTTTCACCTGCTAATAAGGGCACCATCATCGTTTCCAATACTTCCTCATTCAGCCATAGCAACACCTCGTTGATAGGAGCGGGATTTTCTATAACAAACGCTAGTTTATCGTTTGCTACTCTGGCTAAAGTGCTTTGAGGCTGTAGTACACTTGTAACTCTATTTGTAACTTCAACGGCCATGTGATCGCAAAAATGGTGACCATAACTGTCACTGATCAATTTATAGCGATCGATAGAAATCAGCACCACAGCAAAGCTAGTAAGCTGCTTACTTTTCCGCGCTTGAATGTACATATCAAGCTTATCGAGAAAAGCCGAAGTATTTAGAGTTTGAGTCAGTGGATCCAGTACTTTGCGTTCAGTAATATCACTTATTGAACCGGCCATCCGGTAGGGCTTACCATTATCAAAACGTAAAGCGGAACCGCGCATCAACAACCACCTAAATGCGCCGCTTTTATTTTGCATTCGACATTCATATTCAAAGTAGTCTGTCACTCCAGACAAATGTGCACGCAAGGCTCGTTTAAAACCAAGCATGTCATCGTCATGTAAGCGCGTTACAAATGTGGAAAAATCTGGCTCTACTTCGCCCTCTTCTAGCCCTAATATCTGTTTCCATCTAGCGGAAAGGTAAATCTCATCTGTGGTAATAAACCAGTCCCACAGAGCATCATGTGCTCCTTTTGCTGCAAGCGCGAAGCGTTCATTTGCAACATCAACATCCTGCTTTAGTCTCTTAATAGTCAAAATGGTACCAATACGAGCCATTAGTACCTGAATGTTTATAGGTTTAGCTACAAAGTCGTTAGCTCCTAATTCTAAACATTTCACAACATTGTTAGTCTCATCATCACCGCTAATCATGACAACAGGCAGTGAAATAGCAGAGTGTTTTGCTCGTATAGAAGTAAGTACTTCGACCCCTGATCCATCGGGTAGACCAATATCCATCAGAACAATATCAAAACGATTTTTTGCCAGACAATCATACGCCATAGCAACACTGTCTCCAGCGACAATCTGCTCAAATTCATATATTTTTAAGCATTCGACAATTAACTCTCGGCTTACGAGGTCATCATCAATAACTAAAATGCTCACTTTTTTGTAATCTGGCATAATCCTTCTAACATCCTTAATTCGTAATGCTCAGAGTGATCAACATTAGACTTGCGTTAAATTCACTTCCAATAGCCAGCTATTGGTGCGTAAACTCGCCTTGCCATCTCAAAACTCCTTGGTTAGATAAGGAAATAATTTAATATACATTTAAAAACAATGAGTTAACTAATTCCTTACCCAAGCCTAGAGTTAGTTATCTAACTTCCCGCGATTCTAACTTCAAAGATGAGCATATTGAGATCCCCAATACTATTATTAGAGATTAGTCTAAAAAGTGTATATTGATAAATATTTAACCAACTAAGTCCGCAAGCTTTAACTGCTGATGAAAGAGTTGGTTGTCCTCTTTCCAATATAGATATGAACTATCTAACGATAGTTAAGTACATAGTATCTTTGTACGAGGGTGCTAATATCTCCGCCTCGAATGTAGAGGAAAAAGATAAAATACTTTGTGAAAATATTAGAAGTGAGTTTTAGTTAAAGGCTGGATAGGGCCTGTTTATCCTGCAAGTTTGTTTTTGCAGCAGTTTGATTGGTATTTTACAAGACAGAGCCTGCGTAGCATAGCTATTCCATGTGAGTCAGGCGACAAAGACTTTGTGCTCCTACAAAGTTACCTTACCCCACATCCTTGTGGGGTAACACAGAAAAATGCCAATTTAGCGCAGTCCTTTGGGTTCACCTGAGTCCGCTTTGTTCATTGTTGCTCAACTTTTGCCTAGATTACTTGGCGGTAAGTCGAGTGTCGCGATCAAAACACACTCAGGAGAACAAAAATCGAACAGAAAAGATGAACAGGCCCAAGAGAATAGTTCGAATGACATCAGCCTATTTGACTACATAGATTAGCATAATACTAGAGGCTACTTATCTCACAATTTTTTAATAACCCTACTCCAGCGTCCTGTGTCACCAAGACAGCTAGAGAAGCTATTCATTATCCTAAACTTCGGTTAATTAAGCTTTACGCCAAGTTGTTTTGCCCGCGCTATCTTCTAACACAACGCCTAAAGCAGTTAGCGCATCACGCGCTTCATCCGCTGCAGCCCAATCTTTATTTTCACGAGCGCTGCGGCGCTTTTCAATCAATGCTTCAATTTGCGCTACTTCGTCGTCGTCTTGTTCGCCCTGTAAGAAAGATTCAGGGTCTTGCTGCGCAATACCTAAGACTTCCGCTAGTTTCACAAGAATAAACGCGTGCTCACCAGCAGATTTTGCGTCACTATCTTTTAAGCGATTCACTTCTTTTGATAATTCAAAAATCACTGGCAATGCTTCTGGCGTGTTGAAGTCGTCGTTCATTGCTGTCTCAAAACGTTCAGCGTAAGCATTACCTTTAAGCTCGACGTCCACCAGCTCAACGCCACGTAGCGCAGTGTAAATACGCTCAAGCGACGAACGTGCTTGTTCAAGGTTTTCTTGTGAGTAGTTTAGCTGGCTACGATAATGACCATTGATCAAGAAATAGCGTACTGTTTCTCTATCAAAGGCTTTAAGCACTTCACGTACGGTAAAGAAATTGCCAAGAGACTTAGACATTTTCTCTTTGTTAACTTGTACCATGCCGGTGTGGATCCAAGTGTTTACATAACGGCCGTTATTTGCGCAGCAAGATTGAGCGATCTCGTTTTCATGATGCGGGAATTGCAGATCTGACCCCCCACCGTGAATATCAAAAAATTCACCCAAATGCTTTGAACTCATTGCGCTACACTCAATGTGCCAACCTGGACGACCTTCGCCCCACGGAGATTGCCACGCAGGCTCACCCGCTTTGGCTTTTTTCCACAATACAAAGTCAAGTGGATCATCTTTGTCTTGCGCTACTTCAACGCGTGCACCCGCCTGTAGCATTTCTAAATCTTGCTGAGATAACTGACCATATTGCTCAAACGTTGAAACATCAAACAATACATCCCCGTCCTTCGCAACGTAAGCATGGCCTTTTTCAATCAAGCGCGCGATCATCTCGATGATTTCGTCCATATGCCCTGTTACCGTCGGCTCAATATCCGCAGGCAGCATATTCAACGCAGTAAAGTCTTCATGCATGGCTTTGGTCATGCGAACGGTTAGGTCATTAATCGACTCTTTGTTTTCCGCGGCGCGTTTAATGATTTTGTCATCCACGTCAGTAATATTACGCACATACGTGACGTCATAACCTAAATAACGTAAATAACGGTTCATTACGTCAAATGAAACGTAAGTGCGTGCGTGTCCTACATGACAGAAATCATAGATAGTGATACCACACACGTACATATCAACCTTGCCTTCTTTGAGCGGTTTAAAAGGGGCTTTTTGGCGAGTGAGTGTGTTGAAAATCTGCAACATGTAGTTTTCTTCCTAAGTACGGTTCATTTTTTAACAAAAGTGCTATTAATCATACCACCTGCATAGCAGCGCCTCTAGATTTTAATAACGAATTACGGCAGTTTTTTGATTTTTTACACTGATTTTTAAGGAATGCTTTTTCACAAAAGCCCAGTTGATATAAAATAGGGTTTTATCATTCAACACGATGGACACTAACATGGTTGTTTTAGAAACAAATCACGGCGAAATCCGTATTAATCTTTTCGCTGACAAAGCGCCTGAAACGGTAGCTAACTTCCTAAACTACGTAAACAGCGAGTTTTATAACGGTACTATTTTCCACCGTGTAATCGACGGCTTTATGGTTCAAGGTGGCGGATTCGCATCGGGTATGGAACAAAAACCAGTTGAAGCACCGATCAAAAACGAAGCAAACAACGGTGTTGCAAACAAAGTGGGTACCCTAGCCATGGCACGTACGCCAGATCCACACTCTGCAACTGCACAATTTTTTATCAATGTTAACGACAATGACTTCCTTAACTTCTCTAGCGAAACATCGCAAGGTTGGGGTTACTGTGTATTCGGCGAAGTTATTGAAGGCATGGATGTAGTAAATAAGATTAAAGGTGTTGCTACTGGTTCTTCTGGTTTCCACCAAGACGTACCGCTTGAAGATGTGATCATCGAAAAAGCATACGTTGCTGAGTAATATCCTACTTTTTATTCAAGGCCAGTATTTATGCTGGCCTTATTATTTTTGAGGTCCCATGGGTAAAACCTATTTTATCGCCGACTTGCATTTAACCGAGCACCGCACTGATATCACCGACGCTTTTTTCGCTTTTCTCGACCATCATATGACCGCCGATGTCGACGCTTTATATATTCTGGGTGATTTTTTTGAAGTGTGGATTGGAGACGATGAAAAAGACCCCTACGCCCTGAGTATTGCACAAAAACTGCGAAGCTTGAGTCACCTTGGCATTCAAGTATTTTTTATTCACGGTAACCGTGATTTTTTAATCAAACAGGCCTTTGCTAACGAATGCCAAATGACTTTGCTACCTGAACAAGCGGTGATAGATCTATACGGCACACCGACGGTGATTTTGCACGGCGACGAGATGTGTACTCAAGACGAAGCCTATCAAAAGTTTCGCAGGAAGAGCCGCGGTTGGTGGTGGCCAAAATTGATGCTTGCTATGCCACTTTGGTATCGTCGCAGAGTTGCTGCAAATGCAAGACGTAAGAGTATTGAAAACCAAAAAGGCAAGCCCCTCGAGATTCTAGATGTCACCGAAGAAGCAGTGGCTGACATGTTCGCAAAACATGGCGTAGACAATATGATCCACGGCCACACCCACAGACCAAAAGTGCACACCTACCAAGATGGTAAGGTACGCACTGTACTTGGCGATTGGTATTCACAAAGCTCATATATCGTCGTTGACGAAAGTGGCAAACAACAGCTCCTTTGCCACCCTTTTGAATAAATTTAGTGCTTAAATAGGCGCACCTGAGTGGAACTTGAAATCGGGGTCTAGTGAGATGATAAGCTCGTTTTCCACTTGCTGAAATAGTTGAATGCGCCCAGCTACGTCACAGCGCTTAGGATCGGTTGCGTTGGCAACTTGATGCGCTAAATCAATATAGTCTTGATAATGTCTGGCTTCTGAGCGTAATAGCGACACATAAAACTTAGCAATTTCTTGATCTAAGTGTGGCGCAAGTTTAGCGAAACGTTCACATGAACGAGCCTCAATGTAAGCACCAATGATCAGTTTATCAACCAGAGCTGCGGGTTCATAAGTGCGAATGTGTTTAATCATTCCAGACGCATAGCGAGATGCTTGTACGTACTCAACAGGAATATCACGTGCCCTTATGATTTCTAGCACCTGTTCAAAGTGATGTAGCTCTTCTTTGATAAGCCTCATCATCTTACTCAAAATATCTTGATTGTAGGCATATTCAGGTCGTGCAGTTAGCTCACCGATCAATTCATTTTTACTGCCTGAAAACTCGCCATCACCAACACTGCGATAAATAAAATCTTCGTAAGGTTGCAACCAACTTAACAATGTTTTTGCAGACGCATCATCTATTGCATATTTACGAATTAAGAAGGCCGCGCTTTGTGCCGCTTTTAACTCACAATGCATATGATCGATAAGCAACAATGGTAAGTGCTCGCTTTGCTTTGCTTTTTCAATCCAAGCTTGCGGGGTTTCACAGCCTAAAAATTGGTTAATAGGCGCAAGTAAATCTGTGTACTTTTCTAACATAACAACAAAAGACTAATGTGTTTGCGCCATTTTATCATAACTTCTCGCTGCAAGGTGCACCACAAGGCTATTCCCCAAGAAGTTTTAGATCATTCTGAAAATAGTAATATTGCTATTCAACTACATTTTCTTGACAAAAATTAACTCATCTCTCATAACTTAATTGAATTGTACAAAAATAGTACAAACCTATATTTGAGGGGCTAACTATGATCTTTAATCATCTATGGGGCTTATATGCTCACCCGCACGAAGAGTGGCAAACAATTGATAACCGTCACGAAAGCATGTTTTACAGTTTGTCACATATTGCACTTGTTGCGCTGATCCCAAGCATTATGGGGTATTATTCTTCGGTCTACTTAGGCTGGAGTGTTGGTACTGGGGATGCTGTCTATTTAACTCATGAGTCAGCAATATTAATTGGTGTTGCAATGTACTGCGCATTAATTGCAGGCGTCTTTATTCTGGCATATCTCGCCCACTGGATGGCCATCACTTTTGGCTCAACGCCGACCTATACACAGACTCTAGAGTTATCGGCTTACACAGCAACGCCAATGTTTATGTCGGCATTTGCGGCATTTTATCCTGAACTTTGGTTTGTCGTATCGGTTGGGATGGTTGCACTGGCGTACTCCGTTTACCTGCTTTATACGGGCGTGCCTATTCTTATGCATATTCCTGAAGAGCGTGGGTTTATTTATGCCAGCTCGGTTGTGACTTGTGGCCTAGTATTGTTAGTCATCATTCTTGCTGCAACCGCTATTTTGTGGACTAATGGCATAATTAGCCCTACGTTTACGTAACCTGAGGGCGAGATAAGAAATAGATTAATCTATTTCTGCTAACGCTAGTTGTATTTGTATTTGGTTGGAAAATGAAAAGACGAACGTTCTCTTGGCTTTTACCCTAAATGATGAATAAAAAAAACGGCGCTTGGTTAGCGCCGTTTCTTTTTTGTAGTTCGAAACATGGACTTGTCGATATTTGTCGATATTTGTCGATATTTGTCGATATTTGTCGATATTTGTCGATATTTGTCGATATTTATCAATATTTGCCGCTATTTACCGATATTTGTCGACATAAATATCGACCTACTCTGCGAATACTTCGTCGGTTTTAGCGGCACAGATAAAATCGTTTTTATGAAGACCTTTAATAGAATGGCTCCACCACGTTACCGTCACTTTACCCCATTCGGTAAGTAGACCTGGGTGATGGCCTTCTTCTTCAGCCATATCGCCCACCTTGTTTGTGAACGCAATTGCTTGTTTAAAGTTTTTAAACTTGTAAACACGCTCAAGCTGCATAATACCATCGCGTACTTCAGGTACCCAATCAGGGATCTGTTTGATTAGAACCGCTAGTTCTTCATCTGATACTTTAGGCGCATCCGCACGACACGCTTCACATTTTTGTGCACTTAAATCAGACATTGATAATTCCTTAACTTGCTAGTTTTTCTTTTGGCGGAAACTTAGGTTCAAATAACCCTAGCTCTTTTGCTTGTTCAACCAGCGACATGATATCCATTTTAGAGATCTCAAATAAGTCGTTGATTGAGTTAATTGTATAGTAAACAGGTTGCATAATGTCGATGCGATAAGGTGTACGTAACACATCTAACACTTTAAGCGGATTAATTTCTGGTTTGTCGGAGTAAACATATTGAGTCTCACCTGGGCTTGATAGCACACCGCCACCATAGATACGTAGACCTTGCTCGGTTTGCATCAAACCGAATTCGACGGTAAACCAGTATAAGCGTGCAAGGTATACGCGATCTTTCTTCTCAGCGGCATAGCCTAGCTGACCATACTTGTGTGTAAACTCGGCGAATGCTGGATTCGTTAGCATTGCACAATGGCCAAAAATCTCATGGAAGATATCTGGCTCTTGCAAGTAATCAAATTCTTCTCTTGAGCGAATAAAGGTTGCTACAGGAAACTGTTTGTTGGCAAGTAATCGAAAGAACTCGTCAAAATCAATCAGTGCCGGCACTGGTGCTACCTGCCAACCCGTTTCTCTCGCCAGTGCTTCGTTTAACTCACTTAGTTGTGGAATGCGGTCTTTTGGTAAGTTAATTTTCTCAAGGCCCGCCAAATATTCATCACAGGCTTTGCCTTCGATACACGCTAGCTGACGTGCAACTAACTCCGACCAAATTTGATTCTCTTCATCTGTCCAAGCAATAACGCCATTTTCATCTGGCTGCTTAGATACATATTTACTTGCTTTAGCCATTTTACATTCTCACTTACTTCACCCCGAGTTTATGATCTTGCAATTTCAATTGCCGTCCTGTTGATGGTTCGGAGCGCTTCAACTTGTGACTTTGATACTAAGTAAAAGTGAAGGAAAGTTTAATAGTGAGCACGTTTATCACATTTCGCACAACAAGCATTTTCGTAAACTATAAAATACACACCTGTAAAACTAAAATTACACATATAATAAAAAGGGGTTAAACCTAGCCCCTTTGTAAAAATTAACTTACAGCTATATTTTATCAAACGCCTGCTTAAGATCGTCAATAATGTCTTCTACGTCTTCAAGCCCCACTGAAATCCGAATTAGTCCATCGGAAATTCCCGCAGCTAACCTTTCCTCTTGTGTATAAGGAGAGTGTGTCATTGATGCCGGATGTTGAATGAGCGTTTCTGGGTCACCTAGACTTACCGCTAACGTACACAGCTCAGTCGCATTGATAAATTGTTCACCCTGCTCTAGCGAGCCGTTGATTTCAAAAGCAATTACCCCACCAGCCCCTTTCATTTGTTCACCAAGAAATTGGTAACCAGGATGCGAAGGTAAACCAGGGTAGTAGACTTTATTCACTTTAGGGTGCGCTTCTAGGAACTCTGCTACCGTTTGTGCGCTTTGACAGTGGCGTTGTACACGCAAAGCTAAGGTTTTCAACCCTCGATTGATTAACCAAGCATCATGCGGACTGATTGTAGCGCCAATGTCTTTTAACACGGTTAATTTGATAAGTTCTATGTGCTCTTTTGAACCGCACACGAGCCCTGCTACCACATCCCCATGACCATTTAGGTACTTGGTTGCACTATGCACAATAAGATCAGCACCATAATTCACAGGCTTTTGTAAAAGCGGCGTCATAAAGGTATTGTCAACGACAAACAAGAGCTCGTGCTGTTTAGCGATCTCCCCTAACATTTTCAGATCTAATACCGTCATGTTGGGGTTGATCGGCGTTTCGGCAAACAATAGTTTTGTATTTTCCTGTACCGCATCACGTAACGCTTGCTCATCGGTTAAGTCAACAAATGACACCTCAATACCGAATTTAGGCAACATATGCGCAAATAGTGCGAAGCTACAGCCATACAATGCGCTTGATGCAATCATATGATCGCCTTGCTGCAAAAAGCTCAGCACCGATGCAGAAACGGCCCCCATACCAGTGGCGGTCGCCGCAGCATCTTCCATTCCCTCGAGTCGGGCTACTTTTTCTTCTAGCTCTCGCGTCGTAGGGTTGCCTAAGCGAGTATAGATATAACCGGGCTCTTCACCGGCGAACCGTGCAGCTCCTTGCGCTGCGTCTTTAAAGTGGAATGTTGAGGTTTGATACAAAGGAGCGGTCAACGCCCCATGTGGGTCGTCAAAATGATTGGGTCCGTGAATACACTGACTGTCATCTCTTAATTTTTTCATACTTGCCTGCTGATTTTATTATTGCCAACCAAATAAACATGGTAGTGAATTGATTAGCGTCGTTTTTGTGTAATAACCAATATGTAGGGCAGTTTAGAAAAATAGACAAGCATGCCAGATGGGGAGACGGCTAGTTCACTTATTGTAACTAGCCAGTTTTACTTAAAGAGGTGTATAAAATTGTTGCCGTTTAATCTTTTTTGCTACGCCTTAATAGCACATCTACGACT
The DNA here is from genome assembly GCF_001709235.1 of Pseudoalteromonas sp. BMB. Taxonomy (NCBI): domain Bacteria; kingdom Pseudomonadati; phylum Pseudomonadota; class Gammaproteobacteria; order Alteromonadales; family Pseudoalteromonadaceae; genus Pseudoalteromonas; species Pseudoalteromonas sp. BMB. Next base: position 68,705 of record NZ_MBQA01000001.1, on the reverse strand, counting down.
GAGCTAATCGCATTTTTCAAAAGACTTTGTTTGTGCTCCAAACGTGGTAATGGTCGACAAAGTTCCATCGCCTTGTAGCCCAAACGGGCTGTGAATATCCCAGCACTTAGGCCCTGTGCCGAACGGGTAGAAAGCTTGCCAAGTAATTCAGCTCCCACACTGGTAGCAGCAAGGTCGCTTACCAGCTCACTTGCGCCAACAAATACCATTTGCTTCAACAACATTTTATACAAGGTGACACGGCTGCGATACGCTAATCGAATACCATAATGTTTGCTGATCTTTTCCACCAGCACGACTCCGCGCCAAAGCACCGCCAGCATATCCACAAGTGCGAGTGGACTTAAAGCAACTAAGAGCGCCGATGTTGTTGCATGCTCCTGAATTAGCTTTTTAGCTTCAGCATCTTGGCCTCGGAGCAAAGTTTTTTCATATAAAGTGATGACTTCTTTGTCTGTGTGGTGAGGCTGTAATGCTTCTTCAAATGCGGCAACCTTTTGCTCTGGATGCGCTTTTAATAGTGGCGCAAGCCAAGCTCGCGCCTCGCCAATTTGGTCACTCTGTAATAAGCGCTGGGCATCATGCTTAATTTGCTGATGTTGTTTAAGCTTGCTAAGTGCGATGACTTCCGAAAATAAGAACTTAAATAGCGCAAGTAAACCAAGAGACAACACGGCGGTGTATAGACTAAACAGCAGAATATTTTGCTCATAGCTCTCTATCAAGGTCAGTGCTGCTTCCACAATAATAAGTATTAATAGCGCAAGCAAAAAGCACTGCTTAAACCCAAATCGCCAAGGCGATTCGTAAATACGTTCAATTTTCGGTAACTCGGGTTCAGGCACAGTATCAAGGCTTTCACTCACAGCCAGCTCATTGCCGAGAACTTTGCCTTCACCACCCAAATGTTGAGACTCATTTTGGCTTTCAGCGTCGATGTTTAAGCGCCTACCCGAACCTTGGTAAGATTTTGTCTGATCTGTCATCTTAATTTATCTCCAATTAAGAACTGCAAAGCATGATCAAGCCTGATATGCGATAAGTTTCCTTGCCTCGCAGGTAGCGGCTCAAACGCTAAAAACTCAAACCCATTTCGGGGCCAAGCCTGCGATTTTGGAACGTGATCAGGCGGGGTTGGTGGCACATAATTAATAAACTGCTGCTCGCCGACTGGCTTGCCGTAGATACATTGCACATGTTGCGTCCCCTCTTTCACCGCCCTTGACTCAACACTTCTCACCGAAGAAAGAGACATCGTATCCACGGTTACCCCGTTGAAGCGAAGCTCATTGGCACTGTCCACCAGCATTTCATTTAACAACCTTGTCAAATTGGTCTGCTGCTCGTTCAAGACGCCATCACATTTGTTGGCGGCAAATAGCACCTTATCTATTTTTGGGTTAAATAAACGAGACAAAAAGCCACTTTTACCATGAGAAAACATGGCGAGGATCTGCTTTAACGCAACTTCTTGCTCTTTCAGTGTGTCGTAGCCATCACTTAAGCTACCCAATAGATCAACTAACACGACTTGGCGGTCAAACTGGCAAAAGTAATCTTTGTAAAATGGCGCGATTACTTGCTTTTTATAGGCTTCAAAACGCTCCACAAGCTGTTGATATTGTGAATGCTCGGTAATGTCGTTTGGGTGAACTTGTACCGGAAAAAACAGCAATATTGGCGCTCCCTCAAGGTCACCCGGGATCAACGCTCTGCCAGGTTGCAAGTTAGATAAACGAGTGTCCCGCTGCAACTGCGCTAAAAGCGCATGGTAACTTTGTGCAAGCATTTTCAGCTTACTTTCATCCACCGCTTCCGTCCCATCAAACTGCTTGAGGAGCTGTAAAAACGTTTGTGCAAATGGCTGGTATTTAGGCTTATTTAATAATGCAAATTGCTGCTCACACCACTCGGGAAAAGTCATTTTAAGTAGCGGCAAGTCCATTAACCATTCACCTGGGTAATCGTATAGTTCAAGGTATAGTGTATGGGTTTGCGCTAAGTGCTGTTTGAGTCCGCGTTCACTATGATACCTAAACGCCAGTGTTAAGGTGTTGATACGTTTGGTTGACGCAGGCCATTTTGGCGGCTCTTCCAACAAACAAGTTATTGCTTGCTGATAGTCAAAAGTTGGTACCGCCAGTGCCTTCTGCGGCTCAGGACGACACGCAACAAGACGACCTTCACTCACGACATCTAAAAACGGTAAGTTGTCGGTGCTCGTTTGTGTAGTCAGATGCTTGATAAGAGCAGTGATAAATGCAGTTTTTCCGCTGCCACTAAACCCGGTTACGGCAAGCTTGATATGCTTATCAAAAGAGCGGTGGAGCGTTTTTTTGGCTTGTTGTTTTAACTTATCTAGGGAAGATGGGGTTCGAAAACGTGACGTAGTCATAAGTAGAAAAGTGCCCCTCAAGAAAATGCCAAGGCGGCCAATACCGCCTTATAGCTTGTCAATTTCTCTGCTAACCGTAAATTCAGGGGAAGTTACGTAGCGTTCCATGTTCTGAATGCGACCATCAAGTCGTGATAATCTGTCTTTTAGGTCATAAAGTGCCTGTCTTGGCGGCTCGCCTTTTTGCCACACCTTAAACTTCACCGATACTTTATCCTCATCTTTCGCATCAAGCGAACGGTTTGGTGTCACTTCACGTTTATCTAAAATAAACCAGCATGCCACATACACGACGATAAATAATGGACCACCAGATAATAGCACGGCTGTGATGAATAAAATCCTAACAAGCCATAACTCCATGTTGAAGTAATCGCTAAGACCTGCGCATACTCCGGCTACCTTGCCGCGACTTGGGTCACGATATAGCTCTCGCTTTAGTCTACTCATAACTTGCGTCTCCATTGTGGTGACTCTTGATCAAGTAAAGCTTCTAACGTTTCAACACGATCTGCCATTTTTTCTGCCTTGCTGGCTAATTCGATAAGCTGACGATGCTCGTGTTCACTTAACCCTTGGCTTACTTGCTTTTTGCTACGGTAGTGCAAAATTAACCAAAGTGGTGCCACGATGACCATAAAAATAATCAACGGAGCCATCAAAACTTCTGCGTCAAACATAATCTTCTCCTGCCTTCAACCTGGCTGTTATTATTGTAGTTGGTTAGCACCTACCCTGACAGTAGGTGCGACTATTTTCACTTTTCAGCCATTTTCTTTTTCAGCTGTTCAAGCTCATCGTCAATCTTTTCGTTCTTTTGCAGATCAGCAATCTCATCCGCTAACGATTTCTTACCTAAATCGTAAGATTCGATTTGTGACTCTAGGCCATCGATTTTGCTCTCATAACGCTCAAAGCGATTTAGGGCATCATCTACTTTACTGCTGTCGAGTGCCTTTTTCACCTCTAAACGAGATTCGGCTGAACGCTGACGCAGTACAATCGCTTTTTGGCGCGCTTTTGCGTCGGCCAGTTTATCTTGTAATGTACTGACTTCTTGCTGCAGCTTTTCAATGTGCGTGTCTACATGCTCTAGCTCTTTTTCAAGGGCTGCAACATCCTCCGCAGACTTTTGTTTTTCAAGTAAAGCAGCACGTGCTAAATCTTCACGTTCTTTACTTAGTGCAAGCTCTGCTTTGGTTTGCCAATCATCTACCTGTGCTTTTAGCTGATCTAGACGGCGTGTTAACTCCTTTTTCTCAGCGAGTGTTTTTGCTGAGGTCGATCTTACTTCGACTAGTGTATCTTCCATTTCTTGGATAATTAGGCGAACCATTTTTTCTGGATCTTCGGCTTTATCCAAAATAGCATTGATATTAGAATTCACTATGTCTGCAAAACGAGAAAAAATTCCCATAGTGGTTACCTCTTTGGTTAATAGCTAAATTGCTTACTTCTATGTATCAAATAGCTTGCCAACTTTAACAAAATTAAAAACACAATAAAATCATAAGGTTATTTTATTTTTAAAAAGCCTTTAGTTATCCCTTTTTTTGAAATACACTAGTTATTAGTAAAAACCACTAAGAGTTAGGCAATATGAGCCGTTTTCGCCAACAGGATAATTTATTAGGCCAATCTGACAGCTTTTTAGCTGTGCTAGACAAGGTTTCACAGCTTGCTCCGTTAGAAAAGCCCGTGCTTATTATTGGCGAGCGTGGCACAGGTAAAGAGTTAATTGCGGCGCGTTTGCATTATCTCTCAGAGCGGTGGGATCAGGAATACGTCAAACTGAACTGCGCAGCCCTAAACGAAAACCTCCTAGAGAGTGAATTATTTGGTCACGAAAGTGGTGCATTTACTGGTGCAAGCAAGCGCCATGAAGGTCGATTTGAACGCGCTAACAGTGGCACACTGTTTTTGGATGAGTTAGCCAATACTTCTGCAATGGTGCAAGAAAAGCTCTTGCGTGTAATTGAATACGGCGAGTTCGAGCGAGTTGGCGGCAAACAAACCGTAAAAGTAGATACTCGACTGGTATGCGCTACCAATGAAGATCTCCCCTCTCTTGCCGATGCTGGAGAGTTCAGACACGACTTATTGGACCGCCTCGCATTTGACGTCATCACTTTACCGCCATTAAGAGCGAGAAAAGAAGACATCTTATTATTGGCCGAACATTTTGCAATAAATATGGCTCGGGATTTAGGATGGGAGTTATTTAGCGGCTTTACCCGCAAAGCCATCGAGAAACTACTTGATTACCCGTGGCCCGGTAATGTACGAGAGCTCAAAAATGTCGTGGAGCGTAGTTTATATCGTCATGGGAGTGACCAAATTCCGGTTCATGATATTGTGTTTGACCCCTTTGCCAGCCCATTTAGGCCGAGTCAACGGATCAAAGCGCCAAATGCCCAGCCAACAACTTCAACCACTCATAAAGTTGAGCCTTTGCCTGCAGCGCAACCGAGTAACGAACAACAGGCAGATCCTGCCCTCGAATTCGACTTCCCTTGTGATTTAAAATCGCTTTCCAACGACTATGAAATCACAATGCTGCAAAAAGCGCTTGAATTTAGTCAATTTAATCAAAAGAAAACTGCACAAAACCTTGGTTTGACGTATCATCAACTGAGAGGTTATTTGAAAAAATACAACCTACTGGACCAAAACCAAAAACAAGAGGCATAGTGGTGCGTAAATTGTTTTTTGGTGTGCTGTGTACCGCTTTATTTGGCTGTACAGATCAGGCGCCAAATAAAGTGAATGATAAGTCACAAGGCTTAGTATATTGTGCAGAGGCAAACCCTGTGTCATTTAATCCACAAGTGACCACAACAGGGTCTACGATTGATATTATTGCCAATCAGCTTTATGACACCTTGATCAGTATTGATCCTGAAAGCGGCGAATTCTTACCAGAGTTGGCAACGTCTTGGCAGGTCAGCGAAGACGGTAAATCTTTCACTTTTACCCTGAGGGATGATGTCCAATTTCACGATACCCTCTATTTCACCCCTACAAGAAAAATGAATGCCGATGATGTGGTATTCTCATTTAACCGTTTATTTGATGTTTACAATCCGTACCACTTTGTTGGTGATGCAAATTATCCTTATTTTCAAAGTATTGGACTCGACCAACTGATCCGCCAAGTAAAAAAAGTGGATGAACATACCGTTCGCTTTGATCTGTTCAACGCGGAAAGTAGCTTTTTATCCAATATCGCCACTGACTTCGCCGTCATTCTTTCTAAAGAATATGCCGATCAGCTTATAGAGCTTGAACATAAGCAAGATTTTGATCAAAAGCCCGTCGGCACAGGTCCGTATAAGTACCGTGAATTTTTACGTGATAACCTGATCCGATATTATCGCCATGAGCATTACTGGAAACACCCGGTATACATGGAGCAATTGGTCTACGATATCACCACCAATGGCACTAGCCGCATCGCGAAAATGCTAACTAAAGAATGTGATATTACGGCGCACCCCAGTGCTACCCAGCTCACCGTGCTTGAGCAAAGAAAAGACATAGAGGTTGAAAAGGCTGCAAATCTGAATATAGGTTACTGGGCATTCAACACCGAAAAACCACCATTTGATAATCCGCTAGTCCGCAAAGCGCTTGCGCACAGCATAGATTTTGAAAAAATCATGCAAGCGGTATTTTACAACAATGGGATTTTAGCCCGCTCAATGCTTCCCCCTTCTTCATGGGCATTTGAAGCGCAACAAAAAATGCCAACATATGACCCTGAAAAAGCCAAAGAGTATTTGAAACAGGCTGGTCTTGAGGATGGTTTTTCCATGACCTTATGGGCCATGCCGGTGTCGCGAATTTACAATCCTAACGCGCGGAAAATGGCAGAGCTTATTCAACGTGATTTACGTGATATTGGCGTTAATGCCAGGATCGTTGAGTACGAATGGAATACCTTTATAGAACGCGTTGGCCGCCATGAGCACGATAGCGTGTTACTAGGCTGGGCAGCAGATACGCCTGATCCAGACAATTTCTTCAGCCCATTACTGAGCTGCACTGCGACATTTAGTGGCAAAAACCCTTCCAACTGGTGTAATCCGGAGTTTGACTTATTGCTCACCCAAGCGTTAGACACCAACGATATGGAAGAAAGAAAATACTATTATCAGCAAGCACAAAAAATGGTCATTGAGCAGCTGCCTCTCGTTCCAATTGCGCACGGGCTAAGGTTCCAAGCAACTAGCTCTGATATCAAGGGCGTCTCACTACGTCCATTTGGTGGTATTTCGCTCGCTGAGGCAAGGAGAGACTAACATGTTCGCAAAATATGCTTATCGACGACTGAGCTTGCTTTGCTTTATGTTGTTTACCCTAACTATTTTTACTTTCGCCCTCAATTATCTGTTTCCAGGTGAGTTGATCACTAACTTCAGTGGCGAAGTCAACTCAAGTTATGCCCAAACGCAGGCGCTAGTTGAAAAATACCGTATTGAAGAAAATATCTTTGTGCAATATGGCGCGTTTATGGCTCGTATGTTTGAAGGCGACTGGGGTTTATCTTTATCATCGGGCCAGCCCGTGCTTTCTCATGTGAAACATCTATTTCCAGCAACGCTTGAGCTGTGTTTATATGCTTTGACGGTTGCAGTCATTATTGGTGTACCAAGTGGAGTAATAGCCAGCGCTTATCATAAAAAGTGGCCAGATAAGCTCATTAACTCATTAAGCTTGATGGGATTTTCCATTCCAGTTTTTTGGTTAGCCCTGCTGCTTATTATGGCATTTTGTCTGGGTCTAGGGCTTTTCCCCATGTCCGGTAGAATTGGCTTACTTTATGAAATACAGCCCGTTACTCATTTTATTCTGATTGATATTTACCTTGAAGGTTTCCCCTATGGCGGTGCCGCATTTTGGGATGCACTTCATCATTTAGCGCTACCAACCGTTGTGCTGGCTATGTACCCAACGACAGTTTTGATCCGCTTTACTCGCGATTCTATGCTCGAAGTCCTCGACCAGAACTATATTAAAACGGCTAGAGCAAAAGGCCTTAATCGCAGCCAGCTTATCATTCACCACGCGCTGAGAAATGCGCTGCTACCAGTGATAAAACAAATTGGTCTCCAATTTAGCACGCTCATCACACTTGCGATGATCACTGAGGTGATATTCTCTTGGCCTGGGATCGGTCGATGGTTGATTGAAAGCATCTATCAACGTGATTTCCCTGCTATCCAAGGGGGACTGCTCGCGGTGTCTTTCTTTGTTATCATTGCCAACATGTTGTCTGATTTTATTCATTCGATACTCGACCCGCTCGCAAGGAATCAGGCTCATGGCAAAGTTTAATCTATTTACCGAAGAGTCTAATCGCTCACCTTTATTTAGGTTATGGCGTAAATTCCGCTCAAATCACGTTGCGTTAGTGGGTTTGTGGCTGTTTGTTGCCCTAACGGTATTGGCTTTAACAGCTCCGCTGATCGCGCCCTATGGTGTTAACCAGCAGCATGCTGATGCCCTGTTGCTGCCACCTTCTTGGCATGATGATGGCGATGTGCGCTTTATACTTGGTACAGATGATTTGGGGCGAGACATCTTATCGCGCTTAATGAACGGAGCAACATACACGTTTGGTTTATCTATCATTGCGGCCTTGGTTACCACGGCACTCGGCGTCGTACTTGGTACACTTGCCGGCGCCAGCCGAGGCTTGAAATCTAGCTTTCTTAATCATTTATTGGATATTACGCTCGCCATTCCTTCGTTACTGCTGGCCATTATCATCATTGCTATATTGGGGCCAGGTTTGATGAATACGGTGTGGGCGATCATCTTCGCGCTATTGCCACAATACATCCACTCGATTAGAAACTTAGTGGTCACTGAGCTTAGTAAAGACTATATCATTGCCTTTAAGCTTGATGGTGCAACACGCTGGAAACTGCTCGTCCGTGGCATATTGCCTAACATTTACGAGCATATCGTGGTTATCTTCACCATGGCGCTGTCGACTGCTATTTTGGATATTGCCGCACTTGGTTTCTTAAAGCTCGGTGCGCAGCCTCCATCTACCGAATGGGGTGCTATCCTCCAAGAAAACTTAAGTTTAATTTATCTCGCGCCTTGGACTGTAGGCCTCCCAGGTGTATTGCTCTTTTTGGCAGTACTGTCTACCAACTTGGTTGGTGATGGGCTGCGTGAAGCGCTGAAACAACGTAAGGCAGATTAATGCAATTACTAGACATTAAGAACCTCACCATTGAACTACGTACCGAAGACGGTGTTATTCGCGCGGTTGATAAGGTCAACCTTAGCCTTAAAGAAGGCGAAGTGCATGCGCTTGTCGGTGAGTCTGGCTCTGGTAAAAGTCTAATCGCCAAGGCCATTGTAGGGGTGCTCAATCAGCGCTGGACAGTAACCGCAGATCGCATGCACTGGCGTGGTGTTGACCTTATGCGTTTATCTTCAGAAAAGCGCAGAAAGCTCGTCAGCCAAGACATTGCGATGATTTACCAAGAACCAAGTCGAAGCCTTGACCCAACCGCCACTATTTTCGACCAAGTCGCGGAATCTATTCCCGATAGCGTCTTAAAAGGTGGCTTTTTTGGTCGTAGAAAAGCACGAAAAGAAAAGGTTCGAGCGCTATTGCACAAAGCTGGGATCCGAGACGATAAAAAGATCTGCAGCAGTTACCCACATGAACTTTCTGAGGGGATGTGCCAAAAGATCATGATTGCGATGGCCATCGCCAGAAGCCCTAAATTACTTATTGCCGATGAGCCTACCACCGCACTTGAGAGTACCGCCCGTGCGCAAGTATTTCGATTGCTCAAGGCATTAAACCAGCTTAAGAACATGTCGATATTAATGATCTCACATGAGCTGGAAGAGATCTCCGACTGGTCTCATGCAATGCATGTACTCTACTGCGGACAGATGGTTGAAGCAGGCCCCACTCAGGCTATTTTTAAACAGCCATTGCATCCCTACACCCAGGCGCTGGTTAAGAGTTTACCTGACTTTGGTCAAGGACTCGGTCACAAAGAAGCATTTTATGCCTTGAAAGGCACTATTCCCCCATTACAGCATTTACCCATAGGATGCCGCTTGGGGCCGAGATGCCCCCAAGCGCAAAAAGAATGTGTCGTCACGCCAAGGCAAAGCCGCTCGCATGGTCATAGTTACGCTTGCCACTTTCCGTTAATTAAGGTGAAGCAAAAATGCAACCCGTCTTAAAAGTACAGTCTTTAAACAAGTCCTATACTTCTCGTCAAGGGCTGTTCAGACGCCGCTCGTTGCAGGTACTCAGAGATGTGTCGTTTGCGCTTGCTCCCGGACAAACCCTCGCGATCATAGGGGAGACTGGCTCTGGTAAAAGTACGCTCGCCAAAGTACTTGCCGGTGCTGACATGGCCGACTCTGGACAAATATTATTAAATGGCCAAATTGTAGAAGACGCTGGTATTCGCAATCATGACTGCCGTACTATTCGCCTTATCTTTCAAGACCCAACTCGCTCGCTCAACCCGGGTCTCACCATTGGGGATATGCTTGATGATTGTCTACAATACAATACTGAACTCACCGAAGAGCAGCGTTATAAGAAAATCCGCATCACACTCAGCCGCGTCGGGCTACTTGGCGAACACATAGACTATTATCCTCATATGTTTAGTGGCGGACAATTACAGCGGGTTGCCTTAGCGAGAGCCCTTATTTTAGACCCAAAAGTGCTTGTACTAGATGAAGCGCTGTCATCATTAGACCCATCCGTACGCGCTCAGACTGTGAATCTGCTGCTAGAGCTACAAGCAGCAACGGGACTTGCATATGTGCTTATCACACATCATTTGAGTTTGGTTCGTCATATGAGTGATGAGATTTTGGTATTAAATCGCGGCAGAGTTGTCGAATATGGCGAAACGGAGTGTGTGTTCAATACGCCAAAATCTAAAACCATGCAGAAGCTGCTGTCAGCTTAATTTCGCGAGGGAATGAGAAATGGATTTTAGTGCCCATCTGTTATTTTTCTTCTCACTTGTTGGAGTATTTAACGGGTTTATTCTCAGCGCCCTACTGCTAGTAAAATTTCAGGAGGCAAAGGCATTGCGCTGGGTGTCGGTGCTCCTCATTTTACTTTGTATTCGAATTGGTAAATCAGTCCTTTTTTACTTTAACCCAGAGCTGGATAAAACGATCCTGCAAATAGGTCTGAGTGCCTACTTTTTGCTTGGCCCCTGCCTGCTTAATTTTGTACTTGCAAGCTACAGTAAAACCAAAAATCGTTATCTAACAATACACTTTTTGGCATTAAGCGGTTTTATTATTGGATTTGGTATATTTATGCCCTATCAGCTTCACCCTGAAATTTGGCAAACGTGGGGTTACAAAGGCACATCCTATTTTTGGCTAGGTTATTTACTGATAAGTTCTTACACTTTTTATCGTCTAGCTACGGCCAAAAGCGCCAATAACAACGCCGAGTTTCATCTATCTATGGTTGTGATCTGCGGTTGCTGGCTCATTTGGGCCGCGTATTTCTTTTCGTCATTCACGTCTTACATCACAGGAGCACTCACCTTCAGCTTTGTGCTCTATTTAAGCATCCTTTTCGCACCCAAATTACTACGAAAACCAACTGCTAATGAAAAGAAATATGCCAATACGCACATAAGCGGCGAGGAGTACAATCAGCTCATAGCCAAACTGGAGTCACTAATGTCAGAAAGCAAACTATTTACTGAGCCGGATTTAACACTACCCCGATTAGCCAAACGATTAGGCACAAGCCACAACAAACTATCGCAAATAGTGAATCGTCACTATCATTGTAACTTTAAACAATATCTCAATGGCTTGAGAGTTGAATATGCGAAACATTTGCTTTCGAACACCAACATGCCGCTGGAGCACCTTGCACTGGAGTGTGGTTTTAATTCTGCATCCACATTTTTTGCCGCATTTAAGAAGCTCACGGGGTACTCTCCAAATAGCTTTAAGCACTCCGAGAACATACTCTCAGACTCCTAAAATATACTCTAGGTGACTGCTTTAATTAAATAAGTTTATGTTTCTTCTGAGTCATTACAGGAGAAACTTATGACCCTATCAAAACTAGTACCATTGTTATTTTTACTACTTATCCAAACCAGCATCGCCATCGCTTTTGAGGATGAGACCGCTAAAATTACCGCTACACTAAACCACTACATCAGTGGCACCGCAAATAACCAGCCTGAAATGATAAGAAAAGCGTTTCACCCCGATGCGATGCTTATTTTAGAGAAGTCAGACCAAGCGATGTGGCAAGTCCCGTTGAAAGAGTATTTGAGTTGGTATAAAGGCTCGAAAAAAGACACTGGCAGGCGCGCCAAAATTCTAAATATCAGCGTGAATGACCACCTTGCACAGGCCAAAATCCGTATTGATATATTGAAGTCAAACGTGCAGTACATCGATCACCTACTCCTAAAGAAAATAGCTGGCACATGGAAAATCATCAGTAAATCTGCGCAGCAAACCACTCTAACTTCCGAGCAAGTAACGAACTTAGGTCGCCGAGTGCTCTTTGTCGCATCAAGCAAGGCCTTTCACGGCGATAGTCAGCTGCCAGCTGGCACGAGCTTCGAAGAGCTACTCAGTGCCTATGACGTATTTACCCAAGCTGGACTAATTGTTGATTTCGTCAGCACACAAGGTGGCGCTTTAAACCTGAGCTATATAAATACTTCAAACGGTGAACATAAAAAGTACCTTTACCAACCTGACTATATGTATGCGCTCAGCAACACAATGCGCCCAGCTGAAGTCGACCCTAGCCAATATGCGGCAATCTATTATGTTGGCGGCAGTAATGCCATGTATGAAGTAGCGGAAAACTCTACTCTACAGCGTATTGCTATGCATATATATGAACAAAACCAAGGTGTTGTTGCCGCTGTATGCCACGGCACAGCAGGTATCGTTAATTTGCGCTTGAAAAATGGCGAGTATCTCATCAAAGGAAAGCAAATCACCGGTTACCCTACCGCATTTGAAAATCCAGATAGAGCCTATTTCAAGCATTTTCCTTTTCAAATTCAGCCTAAAGTGGAAGAGCTTGGAGGGAGTTTTGAGTATGGGGAGCGGAATGCGTCCTTTATCAAGGTAGATAGCCGCATAGTGACGGGGCAGAATTATCAGTCTTCACAAGCGGTTGCAAACACCGTACTTGAACATATTCAATAATACCGATATCCCTTTGCTTAAGTAGTCACAAGGCATAAAAAAGACGCCGTGTTGGCGCCTTTCTTCTATCAAAGAACGATTATTGCTGCTCTGTGACCTGTAACTGTGGTCTTTTTACTTCAGACTTAGCTTCAAGTGCTGCTAGCAGCTCAAGATAGTTTTTGTTTGCGTAAGAAGCGGTGATTGACTGCTTCTGCTGCGCATCAACCTTGCCATCGACTTCAGGCGTGGTGACTGACTTCAGCACCACAAATGCCGAATCGCCATTACCAAGCTCTACAAGTGCAGATTCTGTTTCTGCCACACCCGGCTGAGGTAATTTAAATGCTTCAGCTGCAATAGCTGGTGGTACGTCGTAGCTACGACGCTTAAGCTCAGACACGCTCTTCACTTCGATACTTTGTGCTTTGGCAATCTCAGCTAAAGTAGAACCACCTTGTAGTTGCTCAAATAGCGACTGTGCTTTCTCTGCAATTAATGTCGACGCTTTTTCATTGCTCAACTGCGTTTTGATCTGCGCGCTGACTTCCTCAAGAGGCTTAGTCGCTGCCGCTTTATGTTCAGCAACACGAACCACCACGATATGCTCTGGTGCAACTTCTAACACTTCTGAGTTTACGCGGTCTTCTAGCAGCTCTGGCGTGAAGATAGTATTGCTTATCGCTGGCGAATTCAGTGGCTCAGGAAGCGCGTTACGACTTACCAGCTCAGTTGATTTGATCTCAACGCCTGCGGCTTCGGCAGCGTCTTGTAGCGAGTCAGCCATTTCAAAAGCAAGTTCAGCTACACGGGTTTGCTTTTGATAGAAGGCATCGATCTTAGCTGCTTTTTCAAGCTCTGCAAGAAGGTCGTCTTTTACGTCTTCAAAAGATTGTGCCTGTTGGCGCTGAATGTCTGTTAGCTTGATAATATGGAAACCAAACTCAGATTCAACCACTTCAGATACATCACCTACCGCGGCAAGCGCAAATGCTGCATCTTCAAACGCCGGATCCATCATGTCTCTTTCAATCCAATCTAGATCACCGCCAAGCTCAGCGCTCACCACGTCGTCAGATTTTTCTTCTGCAACAACGGCAAAATCAGCACCATTATTCAATTCAGCCAGAATTTCATCTGCTTTTTGTTTAGCAGCTTCAGCATCTTCACTTGCATCAACAAGAATGTGTGACACGCGGCGTCTTTCAGGTTCAAGATATTGGTTTTTTTGCTCTTCGTAATACGTTTTTAACGCTTCCTCAGTCACTGGTTCTGCAGGCGCTAAATCTTCAGCTTTTAGCTCGATATAGTTAACCGCCACCAATTCTGGAGCTTGGAACTGAGTTTGATTCAAATCGTAATAGTTTTGAACTTCTTCGTCTGACACTGACACTTCATCTTTCACCAACTCTTTGCTTAATACCGCATAGTCGATAGCACGAGTTTGTTGCTGTAGCGCAATAGATTGCTGAAGTTCGTTTTTCAGTACAAAATCAGTGCCTGCAACCGCTGAGATTAACTGCGCACGGGTCATCTCGTCACGAAGATATTCACGGAAGCTATCTGGCTGGAAGTTCATTTGACGGATAACTTGTAAGTAACGATCGTTACTGAATTCTCCACCAATTTGAAAATATGGCATTTCAACAATCGCTTTTTTAACCTGCTCATCGCTCACACGAAGACCAAGCTCTTTAGCTAGTTGGGTTTGTAATTCTTGTTGTACTAATTGATCAACAACACCTTGGCGAATTTGCGCCATATAATTAGGATCGGCTGCAATTTGTGCAAAGTATTCGCCAAACTGTTGCTCTAGTCGTGCACGTTCATTCGAGTAAGCACGAGAAAACTTAGTTTGTGAAATCTTTACTCCGTTCACTTCTGCGACAGGCTGCTCTGTGGTTTGACCTAGGTAACCACCGATCCCTGCTAACGCAAAAGATAAGATGACTAAACCTAATACGATTTTAGCCGCCGGGCCTTGCGAGCCTTCTCTGATCTTTTCAAGCATTTATTGTTTCTCTTATCTAAGTCAAAGCACCTAAGCACTTTGTGTTTGCTAGATTTGGGTTAAGCATTACACCAATCAGATTAGTGATGGTATAAAAAAAGCGTATCTTAGCAGATACGCCTTTTATCTTGAAGCAGTTCGCGATGACTCTGCACCGCCTAATTCAAATTGAATTAGTTTACTGCGTCTTTAAGCGCTTTACCCGCTTTGAAAGATGGGATGTTAGCTGCTGCGATTTGAATAGTCTCACCAGTTTGTGGGTTACGACCAGAACGTGCAGCACGCTCGCGCACTGAGAAAGTACCAAAACCTACAAGTGCAACAGAGTCACCGTCTTTTAGTGCACCCGTTACAGACTCAATGAATGAATCTAGCGCACGACCAGCAGCCGCTTTAGAAATGTCAGCATCAGCTGCGATTTGATCGATTAATTGAGATTTATTCACAATATCATCCTCTTCCATAGTTATTGTCAAAAGTTACTTCTTACTGGTAACTTTTGCTATTCATTTAGAGACATCACAGCGACTCTCTAATTCTCGAAATCTTTCTCAAGCCTAGTGATTACGGGGCTTCCGAACCAGTAGGCTTGAATACAGTGCCTAACTTAACACACCTTTTAGATTTGAAAAGCCTTTTCACTCAATTTTTTGGCTTTTTTCTTAGTTTTTTTGCGATTCCACACTAAAACTGTCTATTGGGTGCGCTAACGCCAGTGATAATACCTCATCAATCCATGACACCGCATGAATATCAAGCCCTTCAAGAACATTCTCAGGAATTTCTTTTAAGTCACGCTCGTTCTTTTTCGGTATTAAAACTCGTTTAATTCCACCACGGTGCGCTGCCAATAATTTCTCTTTCAGACCACCGATAGGCAGAACTTCACCACGCAAGGTAATTTCACCTGTCATCGCAACATCTGCACGTACTGGATTGCCAGTAAGGCTTGATACTAAGCCTGTTACCATCGCAATACCGGCGCTCGGACCGTCTTTTGGTGTTGCACCTTCAGGAACATGAACATGAATATCACGTTTCTCGTAGAAATCGTCATTTATGCGAAGCTTGTCAGCACGGTTGCGCACTACCGTCATTGCCGCCTGAATTGACTCTTGCATCACATCGCCTAGCGAGCCGGTGTAAGCAAGTTTGCCTTTACCTGGTACTGCCGCACATTCGATAGTGAGTAAGTCACCCCCTACTTCTGTCCATGCAAGACCGGTAACTTGACCAACTCTATCGCCGTCTTCCGCCTTGCCGTAGTCATGACGTTGTACGCCTAAGAAGTCTTCAAGATTTTCTTGGTTAATCACAACTTGCTTAACATTTTTATCTAGCAAGATGTTTTTAACTGCTTTTCGGCACAACTTAGATACTTCGCGCTCTAGATTACGGACACCCGCTTCACGCGTGTAGTAGCGGATAATGCCAATGATCGCGCTGTCTTCAATATTGATTTCAGACTCTTTTAGTCCATTGCGTTTCACTTGCTTTGGAATTAAGTGCTGCTTGGCAATATTTAGCTTTTCGTCCTCGGTGTAACCAGAAAGACGAATAACTTCCATACGGTCTAATAATGGACCTGGAATGTTAAAGCTATTAGAAGTCGCAACAAACATAACATCAGACAGATCGTAGTCCACTTCTAAATAGTGGTCTGCAAAGTTGCTATTTTGCTCTGGGTCTAACACTTCTAGTAGAGCCGATGCAGGGTCGCCGCGCATATCCGATGACATCTTATCGATTTCATCCAACAAGAAAAGTGGGTTCTTTACGCCAACTTTCGACATGCTTTGGATCAGTTTACCCGGCATTGAGCCAATATAAGTTCGTCTGTGGCCACGAATTTCAGCTTCGTCGCGCACGCCACCGAGCGCCATACGTACGTACTTACGGCCAGTCGAACGCGCGATAGATTGACCTAAACTGGTTTTACCAACGCCTGGAGGGCCGACTAAGCATAAGATAGGACCTTTAAGCTTATTGGTGCGCTGCTGTACCGCTAGATATTCGATAATGCGGTCTTTCACTTTCTCAAGACCATAATGATCGGCATCGAGTATCTTTTGTGCACCAGCTAGATCTTTTTTCACCTTTGAGCGCTTTTTCCAAGGTACATTGATCATCGTCTCAATGTACGAACGCACAACCGTCGCTTCCGCAGACATAGGTGACATCATTTTAAGTTTGTTAAGCTCTGAAAGCGCTTTTTCTTCCGCTTCTTGCGGCATATTCGCTTCGCTAATACGCTTTTTCAGGGCTTCAAATTCGTCAGGTACATCATCCAGCTCACCAAGCTCTTTCTGAATAGCTTTCATTTGCTCATTCAGATAGTACTCACGTTGGGATTTCTCCATTTGCTTTTTAACGCGTGAGCGGATCTTTTTCTCTACTTGAAGTAAGTCGATCTCGCCTTCCATCAACGCCATCAAATATTCGAGACGCTCGGTCACATCGTTAATTTCTAGCACCTTTTGTTTTTCAGGTACTTTAATTGGCATATGAGCAGCCATCGTATCCGCTAAGCGTGCAGCTTCATCGATACCCGATACTGAAGTTAGTACTTCCGGTGGGATCTTTTTATTTAGCTTCACATAGCCTTCGAACTGGCTAATTGCGCTGCGAACTAATATGTCTTGCTCTTGCTCATCCACATCCTGAGATGGAATGTACTGAGCTTGCGCCAAGAAATATTCGTCTGTAATTAGAAACTCATCTATTTTTGCGCGTTGAGTACCTTCAACCAGCACTTTCACTGTGCCATCAGGTAGTTTGAGTAACTGTAGTACCGTTGCAATGGTACCAGTCTGATAGACATCATCAGTGCTTGGGTCATCAACTGAGGCGTCTTTTTGCGCAACTAAAAAGATTTGCTTGTCATTGTCCATCGCAGCTTCTAGGCATTTTATTGATTTTTCTCGGCCTACAAACAGCGGGATCACCATATGCGGATACACCACTACATCGCGTAGCGCTAGCACTGGAATTTCTACTCGATCCGTTCTTTCAAGCGTCATTATGTTCTCTTCGCACTTCAATTAATTTTGGGAATACTGAGCTATATGGGGATAACGCAGATAAAGTTCAATAGTTTATAGTAATCCGCATCAAGTAGAGATCAATTTAACATATAAAAAGCTTAGTTTTGACACTCAATTTACCGTGTGAAATGTATGAAATATTCACCCTAAAAACTTGTCTCGCTATTGCCCATTATTGTTATAGCAATTTGACTATATTGGTTTCTATCTGATGTGGACTAAGAAATAAAAAGGAGCGCTAGGCTCCTTTTTTCAATCTCATACTGAGCTATTCAGACGCCGCTTTTTCTTTACCGTTATTTTCGTAAATCATAATAGGGTCTGATTCGCCTTTGATCACCGTTTCATCAATGACGACTTTACTCACTTCTTCTAGTGAAGGAAGCTCATACATAGTATCAAGCAACACGCCTTCAACAATCGAACGCAGACCACGGGCACCTGTTTTACGCTCCATCGCTTTATGAGCAATCGCTCGTAGCGCATCTTCACGGAATTCAAGGTCAACACCTTCCATCTTAAATAGCGCCGCGTATTGCTTAGTAAGTGCATTTTTCGGCTCATTTAGGATTTCAATTAGTGCTTCTTCGTCCAGTTCAGTCAAAGTCGCAACTACAGGCAAACGACCAATAAATTCAGGAATTAAGCCGTACTTAACTAAATCTTCAGGCTCTACATCTTTAAACGTTTCGCTTAATGAGCGCTCAGAGTCTTTAGATTTAACTTCAGCACCAAATCCAATTCCTGTATTTTTTGTACTGCGCTGTTCGATGACTTTATCTAGGCCTGCAAACGCACCACCACAGATAAACAAGATCTTAGAAGTATCTACTTGTAAGAACTCTTGTTGCGGGTGCTTTCTACCACCTTGTGGCGGAACAGATGCAACCGTGCCTTCAATCAGTTTTAGTAGTGCTTGCTGTACACCTTCACCTGACACATCACGGGTAATCGATGGATTGTCAGATTTTCTTGAAATTTTGTCGATTTCATCAATGTAAACGATACCACGTTGTGCTTTCTCAACGTCGTAATCACATTTTTGCAGAAGCTTTTGAATGATGTTTTCAACATCTTCACCCACATAACCGGCTTCGGTTAATGTCGTTGCATCTGCCATTGTGAATGGAACATCAAGTAAACGTGCAAGCGTTTCTGCTAGAAGGGTTTTACCACTACCCGTTGGACCGATCAGTAGAATATTACTCTTGCCCAGTTCTACATCACCTTTGCCGCCTTGGTTACGCAGGCGCTTATAATGATTATAAACCGCAACAGACAAGACTTTTTTAGCGTGGTCTTGACCTATCACATAATCATCTAAGTGATTTCTGATCTCTTTTGGCACAGGTAATTTATCAGACGCGTCATGCTTAGGCGCAATATCTTTGATTTCTTCCCTAATGATGTCGTTACAAAGTTCAACGCACTCGTCACATATATAGACAGATGGACCGGCAATTAACTTACGAACTTCATGCTGGCTCTTACCGCAAAATGAGCAGTAGAGTAGCTTGCTATTCTTATCGCCGTCTGTTGGAGTGTCTGACATTCAGCTACCTCATTCAATTGCTGTTATCTCTAGATAACATCGTATTTCTTTTAACTATACCAAAGAAATTTGGCTTTGGCACAGTAGAAGCCGATGAATTCAACTCATCGGCTAATTCATAATCACTTAAGCTCTCGACGAGAGTGAACCGCATCGATCAGGCCATATTCTAACGCTTGATCTGCAGTCATAAAGTTGTCTCTATCTGTGTCATGCGCAACCACATCATAAGGCTGACCGGTGTGATCTGCCATTAAGCGATTCAACTTCTCTTTAATCGCCAAGATTTCGCGGGCGTGAATTTCAAAATCAGAAGCCTGACCTTGGAAACCACCTAAAGGTTGGTGGATCATCACACGAGAATTAGGTAAGCAATAACGTTTACCTTTAGCACCGCCAGATAGCAAAAATGCCCCCATACTCGCAGCTTGACCAACACAAACCGTACTAACGTCAGGCTTGATAAAATTCATCGTGTCGTAGATTGACATCCCAGCAGTCACAGAACCACCTGGCGAGTTGATATACAGGAATATATCTTTGTCAGGGCTTTCTGATTCCAAGAACAGCATCTGCGCCACAATTAGATTGGCCATATGGTCTTCGACTTGACCAGTTAAGAAAATAATACGGTCTTTTAACAGTCGTGAGTAAATATCATAAGAACGCTCGCCTTTAGCCGTTTGCTCCACGACCATAGGTACTAACGCATTGATTGGATCGATCATACCATCATTCATGTTTTTTTATTCCTTATTAGCACAGAATCTATTGCCTATTCGCAGCAACTTTATTGGACTTAGCGCGGTCCATAAAAACATTCTGTGATCGGTGTTTAGGCTAATACTTTTTTGAGCGAATTGAAACGAGTAGATATAACTGTAGCAGTAATACTCAACGAAACCTGACTCGTAAAATAAGTATAGCTAATAAAATAAGCCATGCCTCAAGATATAAGTACTTAATGCTTCAATATCAAGGCCTAAAAACAAAAATGGCCCGAATTCTCTATTAGAGTAACTCGAGCCATTTAAACTTCAGCTTAGCTGTAAGTCAATGATTTCTTCAAAGACTTATTGAGCAGCCTGTGGATTCATGATGTCGTCGAATGACTTTTCAACATCAGAAACAGATGCAGCAGCAAGTACTGCTTCAACTGCAAGCTCTTCCATCGCAACGTTGCGCATTTGCTGCATTAGTTGATCGTTTGCTTTGTAGTATGCCACTACTTCACTTGGATCTTCGTATGCAGAAGCAACTGTGTCGATTAGTTCAGCAACCTTATCTTCATCAACTTTGATGTCGTTCGCTTTGATCACTTCACCTAGTAGTAGGCCAGTTTTCACGCGAGTTACTGCTTGCTCGTGGAATAGCTCAGCTGGAAGCTCAGGCATGTTTTGTGCGTTGCCACCAAAACGTTGTGCAGCTTGTTGACGAAGTGCATCGATTTCTTGGTCGATTAGTGCTTTTGGCACTTCAACTTCGTTAGTTTCTAGAAGACCTTTGATAGCTTGATCTTTCACGTTAGCTTTAACCGCTTGGTTTAGCTCACGCTCCATGTTCTTCTTAACTTCTTCTTTAAGTGCGTCAACGCCGCCTTCAGCAACACCAAACTTAGTTGCGAACTCGTCAGTTAGTTCAGGAAGCTCTTGAACTTCAACTTTCTTCACAGTGATTGTGAATCGAGCCGCTTTACCTTTTAGGTTTTCAGCGTGATATTCTTCAGGGAAAGTTACGTCAGAAACAACTTCTTCACCTGCTTTTTTACCAACGATACCGTCTTCAAAACCTGGGATCATACGACCTTGACCAAGCTCTAGAGGGAAGTCTTCAGCTTTACCGCCTTCGAACTCTTCACCGTCGATTGTACCAACGAAATCTACCGTTACACGGTCTTTTTCGCCAGCTGCAGCATCACTCTCAGTCCAAGAAGCGTGTTGCTTACGAAGCGTTTCAAGCATGTTCGCTAGGTCTTCATCCGTTACAGAAACTGCAGGCTTTTCAACCGCGATTTTGTCTAGATCTTTAAGTTCAACTTCTGGGTATACTTCAAAAGTTGCATCGAATTCTAGATCTTTACCAGCTTCTAGTGACTTAGGAGCAAAAGATGGTGCGCCTGCAGGATTGATTTTCTCAGCAATGATTGCTTCGATATAGTTACGCTGCATCAGATCGCCAGCAACTTCTTGACGTACAGCTGCGCCGTAACGCTTAGTGATGATTGACACTGGAACCTTACCAGGGCGGAAGCCATCGATACGCTGTGTTCTTGACAGTTGTTGTAGGCGTTTTTTAACTTCAGTCTCAACGTTCTCTGCAGGAACGGTGATGGTCAGACGGCGCTCAAGGCCTTGAGTCGTCTCAACAGAAACTTGCATGATTTACCTCAATCTTCATTTTTGGGCGACAAAGCGCCTTCCTTACTAACAAGACAACCATCATGCTTTTTATGGGCCTTCGGCTAAATTGCCAAACTCTCCGTTGCATGTGACGCTTGTTGCCTGCCCTACGGGCACTACGTTAATTAATAGACGCGGCATTATAACCTATTCAACGACGGAGTCGAGCAATCAGGTTAAATAATTAGGCATATTGGTGCTAATTGATTAAAAGTTAGTAAATTTGAAATAAATGACTGAGATACTAGAGAGAAAGTGGTCGGCGATGCAGGATTTGAACCTGCGACCCCTTGGACCCAAACCAAGTGCGCTACCAAGCTGCGCTAATCGCCGAACATATATATTTTGTAGAAGTGGTCGGCGATGCAGGATTTGAACCTGCGACCCCTTGGACCCAAACCAAGTGCGCTACCAAGCTGCGCTAATCGCCGACTAATTTAGGCATGTAGATGGGGCGACTGATGGGACTTGAACCCACGACAACCGGAATCACAATCCAGGGCTCTACCAACTGAGCTACAGCCGCCACTACATGTGGATTAAAATAAGATGGCGCACCCTGAAGGATTCGAACCTTCGACCGACGCCTTAGAAGGGCGTTGCTCTATCCAGCTGAGCTAAGGGCGCAAACTCGTAAACATCTTCATGCTACTTTCTTATTTTAAAAGTGGTCGGCGATGCAGGATTTGAACCTGCGACCCCTTGGACCCAAACCAAGTGCGCTACCAAGCTGCGCTAATCGCCGACTGTGACCTTGGAGAACTAAGAACCTTTTTATCGGTGAGTCCTCGTTGGCAACGGGGTGCATAATAGTGATTTGCCCGAAGTAGGTCAAATATTTTTTTTAGTTTTTGTTTCAACTGCCTAATTTTGCCACAAATTGTTGATAAAACAGCTGACTTAAACAATTTTTGAACGCTTCTTGTAGAACAGATCATGAAAACCTTTGCTTTTACGCAATGCAAACTTGGCGGACTGGCTGTTTTTTGAGAAAATAGCGGGCAAATGTCCTCCTTTGTAATAACTAAAGGGACATATAAATAGAGCGACCCCATTTTTCATCTGTATTAAGCAATCATTTCATCAATATATGAAAGTGCTTGTATAGAAGAATTTAAAGGCTCTATCATCGTTCAAGTTTTTTAACCCTTAATATAGGTCAATCATGACGGCAAACATCATTGATGGCAAAGCTATCGCGAAACAAGTTCGTTCTACTGTTGCACAACGTGTTCAAGACAGACTAGCGCAAGGTCTAAGAGCGCCTGGCTTGGCTGTGGTATTAGTAGGCCAGGATCCTGCGAGCCAAGTTTATGTTGGTTCAAAGCGTAAAGCCTGTGAAGAAGTCGGATTTGTTTCTAAATCTTTCGACTTACCAGGTGATACAAGCGAAGAGCAATTACTTGCGCTTGTTGATGAGCTAAATGCAGATCCTGAAGTTGATGGGATCTTAGTACAATTGCCGCTACCTGAAGGCCTAGACGCAGAAAAAGTGTTAGAGCGTATTGATCCTCATAAAGACGTCGACGGCTTTCACCCATATAACGTAGGTCGTCTTGCCCAAAGAATGCCAGCACTGAGACCTTGTACGCCAAAAGGGATCATCACCCTACTCGACTCTACCGGTGTGCGTTATAAAGGCATGCATGCTGTTGTGGTTGGTGCTTCAAACATCGTTGGTCGCCCTATGTCACTAGAGCTGCTACTTGCTGGTTGTACTACAACCGTTTGCCATAAATTTACGCAAGACCTCGAAACCCATGTGCGTCGTGCCGATCTACTGGTTGTGGCGGTCGGTAAACCTGAGTTTATTCCAGGCGACTGGGTTAAAGAAGGCGCGATTGTCATCGATGTAGGCATTAATCGCTTAGAATCTGGCAAACTGGTAGGTGACGTGCAATACGACATCGCAGAACAAAACGCGAGCTTTATTACTCCAGTGCCAGGTGGTGTGGGCCCAATGACCGTCGCAAGCTTAATCGAAAATACGCTCGAAGCGTGTGAAAAATATCACAGCTAAACGCTGTTCGTTTATAGCTATAATAAAAGCCTCAGTTGAGGCTTTTATTATTTTAAGCCTCACTAACTCATTAGCGTGTCCTTGTTCGCCTTGTTTTCTTCCTGAGTTACCGCTTCTCTCATCGCTTCTTGTAAGGCAGCCATCCGCTCTTCTAATTCTTCAGGTGAAATTTTTCCCTCAGCCGCAAGCTTTTCAAGTTCTGCCATTTTCTCTTTTAATTCGTCTATTTTCTCTTTATTTGCCCCTAAGCGGCTAAACATTACCGCTTCTCTCATTTTTTCGAGAAATGACTGATTACGCTCCACCACTTCATATTTATATGGCTCGTCGGCTTTATTATCGAGTACAGGGGATGATTGGGCTGCGATGTTAGCAGCCGCGACATAGTCTTGCTCCTGCGCAGCGGTATTAGCTCGTTTAGTTTGAGCAAGGCTTTGCTGCTCTGAAACGGACTCAGTGGTACGAATTGCGGAGTGGGTTTGGTAAGTGATCATGATTGCTCTCCTTGATTTGTCCAAGAAAAGCAATCACTGTGCCAAAATTAGCTTACTCGCTACTGGCTAGATATGACTAGGAATTGGCTTGTGCGACAAATTGACGTCTTGGTTTTGACCACGGTGACGTAATAAGTGATCCATGAGCGTAATAGCCAACATGGCTTCTGCTATTGGAATGGCACGAATACCAACACAAGGGTCATGGCGACCCTTCGTCACAACTTCTTGTGGTTGGTTGTGGGTATCAATACTCTGCCCCGGTACCGAGATACTTGATGTCGGTTTTAGCGCAATTGATGCGATAATATCTTGCCCTGTAGAAATACCCGCTAAAACGCCGCCGGCATGATTAGAAGTAAATCCCTGTGGCGTTAGCTCATCTCTATGCTCAGAGCCCTTTTGCTCAACCACATCAAAGCCATCACCAATCTCTACGCCTTTTACGGCATTAATGCTCATCAAGGAGTGCGCTATCTCAGCATCCAAACGGTCAAACACTGGCTCACCTAAACCAACTGGCACATTTTTCGCCACGACTTTCACTTTCGCACCGACTGAATCACCTTCTTTTTTCAGCGTACGCATATATTCATCTAGCGCTTCTAGCTTAGATTCATCGGGAAAGAAAAATGGATTGTTTTCAACCGCTGACCAATCATAATGCTCGGCTTTAATCGGGCCTAATTGAGAAAGACAGGCATTGATTTCGATACCATGGACTTGCTTGAGATACTTTTTCGCAATCGCACCTGCTGCAACTCGAATGGCAGTTTCACGTGCCGACGACCGACCACCACCGCGATAATCTCTATGTCCGTATTTGTGCCAATAGGTATAGTCGCCATGACCCGGACGGAACAAGTCTTTGATGTTTGAGTAATCTTTTGAACGTTGATCGGTATTTTCAATCAACAATCCAATACTCGTACCTGTGGTCTTGCCTTCAAACACACCCGAGAGAATTTTTATCTCATCACCTTCTCGGCGCTGTGTTGTGTAGCGGCTTTGGCCTGGTTTGCGTCTATCTAAATCGATTTGTAAATCAGCTTCAGTGATCTCAAGCCCTGGTGGTACACCATCCACCACGCCACCAAGCGCGGCGCCATGGCTTTCACCAAAGGTCGACACCTTAAATAATTGGCCAATGCTATTGCCTGCCATCGTTTTTCCTCATTCCTAAATAGACGATAGAGAGCATTGGCTCCCTATCAGTTTTTAAAGTATTCCAATAGTTGTTGTTTGGATACGACAAAGACCCCTAAACCACCATGCTCAAAGTCTAGCCAAGTAAATGGCGCTTCAGGAAATTGCTGCTCCATATGTACCATAGAATTGCCAACTTCGACAAATAACAAACCATCATCATTTAGATGATCGGCCGCTTCTGCCAGTAGTGTGCGGGTCACATCAAGGCCATCTTCTCCTGACGCCAAGCCAAGCTCTGGCTCATGATGGAACTCCTCTGGCAGATCTGACATGTCTTCTGCATCAACATAAGGAGGGTTCGCTACGATTAAATCGTACTTTTGACCCGGTACACCACTAAATACATCAGATTGGATAGCAAAGACTCTGTCTTGCATCATATGCTGATTGATATTGTGATCAGCCACTTCTAAGGCTTCAAAAGAAATATCTACTGCGTCTACTTGTGCGCGCTCAAATGCTTTGGCCAATGCAATCGCAATACAACCAGAGCCCGTACACATATCTAAAATACGCGTTACTTTATTCGGTGTAGCTACCCAGGGGGCAAAATGTTTTGCGATTAACTCTGCAAATGGTGAGCGTGGTACTAATACGCGCTCATCAACATAAAACGGCATACCAGCAAACCAAGCTTGATTCGTTAAGTAGGCGACGGGAATACGCTGCTCGATACGTGCTTTGATAAATTCCATCAGATGCGCTTTTTCACTTTGTGTCATGCGCGCATGCATGATTTCTTTGGGAGCATCAATTGGCATATGCACCACCGGAAGCACTAAACTGACCGCTTCGTCCCAAGGATTATCCGTACCATGACCAAAAAATACCTCGTTACTCACAAACTGGCTCGCTGTCCAGCGTACCCAGTCCTGAATGGTATGTAAGTCTTGAAAGGCTTCAACGGCCATTTCTTCGGTAATAAGTGGTTGTGACATTTCCGTCATGGTGACTCTCTAAGATCAAACTATATGGCGCTATTGTAGCGGTTTTTAAACTAGGTTTTTATGCTTTTTTTATTTAAAATGTCATCATGAACAGAGAATCTAACACTAATGCTGACCTAAATGACGATTTCGCGATGTTTCGTGAGTCTTTGAATGGTGTAAAACCCCTCAAACAAGATCAGGTGCAGCTCAAACAAAAGAAAAAAATTCAGAGCATTGAGCTGAAGCAACAAGTCAAGCAGCAGCAATCTGAGTTTTACTTTTCTGACGAGTATATTCCTGATATTGATACGTCAGGAACCATCAATTTCGTAAAGCTCGGAGCTGATCGCTATTTAGCAAAGCAGCTAAGGCGTGGTGACTACGCGCCCGAACTCATCTTAGATTTACACGGGCTAAATAAAGAAACGGTAAAACAAGAACTAGCAGCATTAATTCATGCTTGTAAGAAGCAGCATATTGCTTGTGCGTGCGTGGTGCATGGAATTGGTGAGCGTGTGCTTAAACATAAAGTACCGCAGTATCTTGTCCAGCATCCAGATATACTGGCGATGCACCAAGCACCTTTAGAATATGGCGGTAAAGGGGCTGTATTAATCTTGGTTGATTTACCTGATGACCCTAACTTTGGCCGTTAATTCGGCCCAAACATTGTTCTTCATCCT
Source organism: Pseudoalteromonas sp. BMB (assembly GCF_001709235.1). Taxonomy (NCBI): domain Bacteria; kingdom Pseudomonadati; phylum Pseudomonadota; class Gammaproteobacteria; order Alteromonadales; family Pseudoalteromonadaceae; genus Pseudoalteromonas; species Pseudoalteromonas sp. BMB. The sequence goes on along the minus strand of NZ_MBQA01000001.1, from coordinate 41,775 downwards.
TTCTTACTTCGCTTAATCCAGCCTTAATAAATTTAACTAAATCTTAGCCATTTCACCCATTCATAACTGGTCAAATTCACCACCCCATTAACTCCCCTATGCCAAGAAAAAATTAAAACACATAAAAATCAATAACATAAAAATTAAATTCATTTTGGCACAACCTTTGTAATAGTTATTGCGACTAACAAATTACAAGGAAACTTATTATGACTACTTTAGCGAAAATCACCATGACCACTTTACTGTTTACAGCAAGCATGACAACAACAGCTGCAGAAATTGATGCTTCATTACTTCAAGAAGTAAAAACCAAAGTAACGCAAGCTATCACTGAGTCAATCAAAGCGAATCTAGAAGAAATAAAAATTGAGACCAAACAGTCTTTAGAGAAAGCGTTTCAAATAACCAATAACAACGAGCAAGAAAAAAAGGAAGAGACTAATGATTAATGAACTCGAATTTCTGAGTCTGCTCGCAACTCCCGTGATCAGTTTATTTGCCGCTTACCTGAGCATTCAACTGATAAAATCACTGGGTCAGTTTATCAACTTTAACTAGCATGGCACTTGCTAAAGTAGGCAAGGTAGCCGAGTAGTCAAAGTTTTACCCTGAGAAAGCTATTGAGGTATCAGTAGCCATTAAAAAACCCGCCAATTGGCGGGTTTCTTTTTGATATCAGTGAGATATCATAAAGTCGACACTAAATTATAGTGCGCCTTCGTTTTCAGATAGGAACTTAGCAACACCTTCAGGGCTTGCATCCATACCTGCTTTACCTTCAGTCCAACCAGCTGGACATACTTCACCGTGCTCTTCGTGGAATGCTAGTGCATCAACCATGCGAAGCATTTCGTCGATGTTACGGCCTAGTGGTAGGTCGTTAACTACTTGGTGACGTACATTACCTTCAGCATCGATTAGGAAAGAACCACGGAAAGCAACGCCAGCTTCTGGGTGCTCAACGTCGTATGCTTGACAGATTTCGTGCTTAACATCAGCGATTAGATCGTATTTAACTTGACCGATACCGCCTTCGTTTACTGGAGTGTTACGCCATGCGTTGTGTGAGAATTGAGAATCGATAGAAACACCGATCACTTCAACACCACGCTTTTGGAACTCTTCGTAACGCTTGTCGAACGCGATTAGCTCTGAAGGACAAACAAACGTGAAGTCTAGTGGGTAAAAGAAAACAACCGCTTTTTTACCTTTAATACGCTCGTGCAGGTTGTAGCTATCTACGATCTCACCGTTACCTAGTACTGCTGCTGCTGTAAAGTCTGGTGCCTTGCGGCCTACTAATACACCCATTTTTATCTCCAATAGTTAGGTTTATTTCCAATCTTATCTTGGTATCTCGTATCGAGACCAAAATATCTTGTTCATAATATTGTGGCGTGCTTATGAAAAAACAACCCTAGCTAAATTCATAACTAAAGTCTCTTTGTCATTCTCACCGCCAAAAAAACTGCGCCTAGTGTATTTGGCAAGCGCCATAATTAACAATCGAATTTACCGATAGCACCAATCTATAAATTCGATGAGACAAAAATGCCTCCGCTCAAGATGCCATTCGGAGATCAAAAAAAGCTTCACGAAGAAGCCTTTTTAAGATGTCTATCACTCAGTGGACATTAGTCCATGATATTTTCAGGCATATCACCTCGGATCTGCTGCCAAATTTCACCCGATTGGTGACCATACTTACGCATCAATGAAATAGCGCCATCGTGTTCTCGATTTTCTGCCAGTTTGGTTAAATCTGCATAGAACTGTCTCGCCAGTCCTCGCGTTCTTGAATCAGAGAAGTAATGGCACCCAATTTTTGAGTATAACCCTCTGAATCCATTTAAAATAAGCACATAAATTTTGTTTTGCCCAGCACCTGCCAGTTCGTGATGAACTTGGTAATCATAATCGGCAAACGCTTCTGCGGTGTCTTCTAGCTCTTCATGCTTAGACAAAATATCGATAACACGCTGCGGATTGAATTTTATCGCCGCACGCGTATAGATAGCACTAATATTGGTACGCGCTGACAGCAGCTGATCGGTCAGCTCAGGCATCTTATCTTCATCAAGACGCGCTAAGGTTTCTAAAATATTAAGCCCTGACGTTTCCCAAAAGTTATTTACTCGGGTTGGCTTACCATGTTGGATAGTCAACCAGCCATCACGAGCTAGCCTTTGTAATACTTCGCGCAGTGTTGTTCTTGTTACACCAATGAGTTCAGAAAGCTCACGCTCAGCAGGTAGAATGGATCCCGGAGGGAATTCACCGTTCCAAATTGACTCAACAATATATTCTTCAGCAAATCCAGCTGGGCTCTTGGCTTTGAAAATTCTCATCTCACACCACTTTATTATTACATCAATGCCTTGATTGGCAGGTTGTGCTTGTTAATCCACTGATTGTACCAGATGAAGCTCAACTAACAAGCTACAAATCACCCTAGCTGAAAATAGCCATGTTTAATGCAGGTGAGATTGTGATGCGGTGTGAGGCTTAGAACTCGCTTAAGGCGATATAGACTTGGCCATAACGAGCTCATCTTCGCTAAACACTGAGCTGTTAATGTAAACAAATTGCTCCTCATCAGACCATCCTGCCTCTGCTTTCATTTTGTATAACTCAAATGCTTCTCCTTAAAGTGCATACGAAACGACTGCGAAATAAACAGACAAAGCGGCATGTAATAATGTTATTGGACATCTTTTGCAATTTACTTTCGAGCGTTGCTTGCAAACAACAAAGCAGCTTAAGGAAACCAAAACTCACAGGCAACAAAATCGAACCCTGTTTTTAAAAGCCAATATCAAAGTCTGCCGAAACACAGAACTCCTATTCAAGGAATCACCAAGAAAATTCGCTCCCTACTTTTAAATCACTGAGCGAGCTTTATGCCTGAGTAACCAAACGTATTAGAGCTCATTCTGTCTGCTTTCAAGCTTATTCAGCCATGCTTGTTTAAATTCGTGGTTTGATGTCAAAGTGAGATAAAGATCCGTAGCAAAAAAACTATCATTGTAGTCGGGTAACCAGCCAGTGTTGAGCAGCTGCGTTAGCGCTTGTTGTGTTTCTGCTGCGTCATTGCTAAGTGCGGACCAATATGGAGATAAAGCTGCATCTAGCTGATTTCCTTGATTAAGGTATTGTGCCAACAACTGTGTTACTCGCTTAAGCTGGCTATCTTGACCAGTACGTTTCAGCATCAGGGCATAAGTAAGGTATTGCCCTACATTGCCTGCCTCTGGCAATGTAAGCGCCGCGATATCAGCAAAATGCTGTTCAAAAAGCGTTAGCGCGGGTTGTACTTTCTGCCGTGCAAGTAAAGCCAGAATATAGGGCATCACATAATGATTACCCTTTGAGTCTAGCTCGTATCGCTGCTTTAAGAGTCCTTCAGCCTTTTCTACATCACCTTGTCGCCATGCGATCCCGGCTTCAACATAGAGTCTAAATGCTGTAGAAATTGAACCTAAATTTGCGGCTTGCTGATATGTCTCCTCAGCTTCTTCTGCGCGCCCTAAACTCAATAACACCAATATGTGGCTCAACTGCTGCGCGGGGTACAATTTACTATGACTGATGTGATTGTTTTGGTACCACAGCAAATATTGGCTTGCTCTATTCTGGTTAAGCGGATAAAAGTCTAGCGCATAGAGCGGATTGTTTTTGGTGTGGGGGGCAACGGCAACGCTACGATCAAAATATTTTCGCGCGAGCACTAACTCTCTAAAATTCAAATAGGCATAGGCTAATCCTCGGATAATAACCGCATCGTTTGGTGCTAACTGATACGCTTGTTTATGCGCAGCAATTGCATCGGGTATTTTGTGTTGGTCCCGAAGAAATCGACCGTACCAATGCCATAGGCGAGCATGCTTGGTTGAGAGCTCAAATCCGCGCTTAAAATAATCCTGTGCTTGCTCAATTTCACTCTCCATCACCGCAAAGCGCGCAAGAGAGGTTATCACTTCAATATTTGTATCATCTAAGATCCGTGCCTTTTCTAACAATGGCCGACACAAAGCAAGCGATTCATACTCTGACACCGCGCCATATACGCTAAGCCCCATCAAGACATTGCATAAGCCACTGAGTGCCTCGACATTATCACTTTGTTTAGATAACACTTGTTGATAAATCGTTTTCGCTCGCGCTAACTCTTCCACTGCTGTACTTTGGGATAGGTGTGTGGCAAGAGTGATCTCATCAAAATACGGGTTGTTTTGTGTTTTGTGCTTTTGATCAGTTTGAATATAAAAAGCAAAAAAAGCGATGAGCGCGAGCAACGTAATGGTGACACCAAGCAGCCAAATTCGCTTTTTGCTCACTGACACCACAGCCGCTTTATGCTCTCTAAGCGCAATGTTTGGATGAATGCGGTAGCCTTGAGCTGATATTCTTTCTATGTATTCTTGGTATTGTGGATCTGTGTTTAAAATCTTTCTTAACTGCGCAACAGCTTGATAGACCGAATTGTCAGACACCACCTTCGGGTGCCAAGCTAACTCGACGAGGTTATCAATACTCAGAGGCTCAGCTTTCGCATCAACCAGCACCAACAGTAATTTCATCACTTTTGGGGTGACGGTATATTCACGGCCAGCCGGATACTCCACAATCTGATTCAATTTAGGCACAACAAGCCAATTTCCCAAAAGCAAATTTATCAACCCCAGAACACCTTACATTATTGATTATTATAGTTTTAATTAAATTAAGAAAAATTTCAGAGTTAAATTATATGAAAATTAAAACACAAAGTACCTCGCCAGTTATGCTCGAAGGCATCTAATACAACACTAACTGGTTTTCATTATGAAAAAACAAACATTAATATTTGCGGCCTGTTGCGCCCTGTCTTCTCATGCATTATTTGCAGCAGTGGACCTTCGTATCGACAATGCTACCATTTTAAATCCTATTGATAAGCACCAAGTCAATATCATTTCCAATCATTGGCTCGCCATCCAAGACGGCAAAATTATACAAGTCTCTGACTCAAGTCAAAAACCGGATGCAGCACAGGTCATTGATGCTCATGGTCAATACCTCATACCAGGGTTAACCGATAGCCATGTCCACCTAAAAACAATGCCGGGATTGCTTAACACTTCTCCTAGTGCTCGCCAAATGCAGGCAGCATTTTTACAACGGCAAGGCGCTAATTATCTTTACTATGGCGTCACGCAAGTTATTGACCCGTCAAACACTGCAACCGGCATGACCGAATTTACAGCAAATGGCCCCGCACCCGACGCCTACTTTTGTGGCGCAATGCCGGTTTACCAAGGCTATAATGCTGAAGGCCTTAGTTACTCAAAGCTACATCACCATAAACCCTACTTTGCTGCACAACACGGCGATCCTGCTCATGAGCTAACGCCATCTGAAGCACACGCTCACCAAAGAAATCAACCCTTAACGCGAATGAAATCTGACGGTGCAACTTGTGCCAAACTGTACTTTGAAGATGGCTTTGGAGAAAACAGTGCTATACCGCTTATTAACCAAGAAACTGCCAAACAGTTAGTCGAGTCCGCAAACTCACTTAAGTTACCCGTAATGGCACATGCGAATGCCGTTGATATGCAACAACTTGCTGTAGATGCCAATATCAACGTTATGGCGCATGGACTTTGGAACTGGTTAACGCCAAATACAGCCCCTAGCGAAAGCGAACTGCCAACCAATGTAAAAGCTGTGCTGGATACCATCATCGAAAAAGACATCGCCTATCAAGCCACATTAAATGTGATGAATGCTCTGGCGAAAGTAACTGACAACACCTTCACCCTTTCGTCTGAATATCGTACCGTATTACCTCCATCTCAAATTGCTTGGTATCAAAGTGAACCTGGTCGCTGGTTTTCTCGAGAAATGGGTCAAGGCTGGGGTGAAATAAGTAATCAACAAAAGGTCGCTAAACTTGAGCAAGTTTTCTCTCAAGGGCAACGAGCACTAAATTATCTATATAAAAATGGCGCAACCTTGCTGCTTGGCTCAGATACGCCACCCGCACCAACTTATGTCTCGCAACCTGGCTTATCGACTTATCAAGAATTAACGATGATGGATCAAGCCGGAGTAGGCCTCGTTAGCTTGCTATCTGCTGCTACCATTAATAATGCGAAAGCATTTGCAATAGACAATCAGTACGGCAGTATCGCTGCTGGGAAAGTGGCAAATCTATTACTTTTAAATAGTAACCCTTTGCAGTCAGTCGCGGCTTATAACGATATTGAATATGTTATCTTACATGGCTCAGCCATTGAGCGTGCTACTTTTCATATCGATGCCCTCGAGAAAAGTGAATGAGTAAATACGTCAGAATAGAAATACTGATAATGTCGGTCTCACCTCTATTGACTTAATCAAGTGGTCTATTTTGATATTTTCGAACTTCTGCTGGTAACAAGAGTCGAAAAATCGTCGCAAAGATAGCGCACACCGCCGAAGTAAGGTTGCTCTAACACAGCCAGATAAAGCATAATAAAACAAAAAGGGTTTCTCTATAATGAAGATTTCATCTTTTCATCTCTCTAGGCAATCTTGGGGATTGCTAGCACTATCCGCTGCTATTTTTGAAGCCGCTGCACTGTATTTCCAATACGGTATGGGTTTAGAGCCCTGTATTATGTGCATCTATCAGCGTTTTGCTATGTTGGGGTTATTAGCAGCTGGTTTAATCGGTATGATTTCTCCTCGCTCATTCGCGCTGCGTAGTCTGGCATTTGTTTCGTGGGGTGTAGGCAGTATTTGGGGTTATTTTATCGCCCGTGAACATATCAGTATGCAAACCACAACGGATCCATTTGCTTTTACCTGTGACTTTGTACCAAACTTTCCTGCGTTTATGCCGCTGCATGAATGGCTACCAAGCTTTTTTGCTGCAACAGGTGACTGCGGCAACATAGATTGGTCTTTTGCAGGATTATCTATGCCTGGATGGATGGAAATTATCTTTGCATTTTATAGTGTTGCATTTATTCTTTTCTTATTTTTCCACGTTACCAAAAGAAGTTGAGATATCACATTCATGCATTTTAGGTTAAGCCAAATTGAGCAACTGAGAGCGTTTAAATTACGTGACAAGCAGATGATCTTACGTCTTGCACTTAGCCACCTTGATGCAAAAACAAAGGTCGTGTTAAGAATAGCCAAGTTGCTACTGCTCACACCATTTTTTGCCTCATTGGTCGTATTTGAAGGCTGGCTGTTATTACCTGTCTTATTGGTAGCAGGACTAATTTATCCGCTACTGACCACACCACTGGAAATACAGTTTGGCAAACCCAAGTTAGCTCAGGCAATCGCTGAGTTTAACGCCTCGAATAAGCCCTAATCTTCAATCTACCTGTGTGCGAGCAGCGAAGCTCGCACACAATAACTACGACTAGACTCTAATTTTCCCCTCCAGTTTTGCCAATATTCCTTTCCCAATTCCTTTTACTTCCAGCAACTCCGTTGTTGTTTTAAAGCGCCCCATTTTCTTACGGTACTCTACGATGGCTTCAGCTTTACGAATACCAATCCCTGGTAAACTTGAAAGCGCCGAAGCGTCAGCAGAATTAATATCGAGTACAGCACTTTGCTGCCGTGTTTGAGAAGCTGACTTTGCTTGCTCCGCAGGTTTTGCGAGCACGCTTGAACAGCTTAAACCTAACGCCAATAAAATAGAAAGTATGGTGGGTTTATTGAACATATATACACTCCTTGTGCGTAAAAAGTATCCAAAGCTTTTTGCATTCCTCTCAATGGATGATTGCAGCAAGCTTATAAAATAACCTGAGCTTCGGATAATTAATGCCTTTCTAGCAGCTAGTTTTAGCGCTAACTGTGTTGAATTCACTTCCAATAGCCAGCTATTGGTGCGTAAATTCGCCTGGTTATCCCCAAAACTCTCTGGCTAGATAAAGGAAATAATTTAATGTGAGTTTAAAGCAATGAGCTAGCTCATTCCTTATCCAAACCTCAGGTTAAATAAAGATTGGAACATTGACTTTGTCAAAAAACATTCATTCTTTCAAAAATCAAAACAAACATTAAGCTTTTGTTTTTAATGAATTTAATTAATTTCACTTCACTCAACAGCACTTGAAAAATTTTCAAAATAACTTGCTTAATCACTCGATTCGATTTACTGTATAAAAAAACAGTGACTAGGGGAATAACCATGGCCGTTATCATCAAATATGTTGTTGAAAGAAATGGAGTCGAGCGTATGACTTTCACGTCTAAAAAAGAAGCTGATGCTTATGATAAGATGCTAGATGTAGCTGAAGCATTGGAAGACATGCTAACGAAAGTTGACGTGCCGCTGAGTGAACAACAAGTTGAATCCCTAGCGCTTGAAATTGCGAAACAAAAAGATGACTTTGTGTCTGTGTTAAAAGGTGGCAAAGTAGCACCAAAGGCCAATACCAAAAACAAATCTGAAAACGAAAAAGCGTCAGATCCAGATAAAGTGACCAAAATTAAGCAAGCCTAAATGATAATAACCACTTACTTCAGTGGATGGTTTAGGCTGAAAATAAAAAACCGCATGCTCTGCGGTTTTTTATTTTGTGCTGTGTAGCGTGGTATTATTTAATCACGCTTGCCACTGCGTCAGCAAAGTAGTCAATATTGTCTTTGCTTACGCCAGCTACGTTAACACGGCTAGAGCCTACCATATAGATAGCATATTCAGTGCGTAGTCTGTCAATTTGCTCTTTATTAATACCTAAGAAAGAGAACATACCGTGCTGACGGTCGATGAACGAGAAGTCTTGCTCAACACCTTTTGCAGCTAGGCTTTCTTTAATCAACGTACGTAGACCATTGATACGACCGCGCATTTCGTCAAGTTCGTCGTACCACATTTGCGTAAGTTCAGTACTGCTTAGAATGGTATTTACAATATCAGCACCGTGTGCTGGTGGCATTGAATAGATACTACGAACAACGCTAAGTAATACTGAGTTTGAAACATCAGCAGTTGCACTGTCTTTTGCAATGATTGAACACGCACCGATACGCTCGCGGTATAAACCAAAGTTTTTAGAGCAAGATGAACAGATGATCATTTCATCAACTGTATCCGCAACCGTTCTAAGGCCTTGTGCATCCTCTTCAAGGCTGGTACCAAAACCTTGGTATGCAATATCAATTAATGGCGTAAAGCCTTGCTCTTTCGCAAGTTCAGCAACCACTTTCCATTGCGCTTGATTTAAGTCCATACCACTTGGATTATGACAACATGCATGAAGTAGTACTACATCACCTTTAGGTACTTGCTTCAGCGCATTGATCATCTCATCAAACAACAACCCTTTGTTTTCGTAGTCGTAGTAAGGATACTCTTTAACTGTTAGACCAGCTGCTTCAAATAGGCTGATGTGGTTTGCCCAAGTTGGAGTCGTAACCCAAACAGTTGCATTGGTATTGCAACGTTTAATAAATTCGGCAGCAACACGTAATGCGCCAGTACCACCAGGTGCTTGCGCCGTACGTACACGGTTTGCCAATAATGTACTATGCTCTCCAAGTAACAGTGTTTCCATCTTTTGACAGAAGTCTAAGTTACCAGCCAAACCAATATAAGATTTTGTCGTTTCGTTTTCTAAACGAAACGCTTCCGCTTTTTTAACCGCTCTAAGTACCGGCGTGTTTCCCTGCTCGTCCTTATAAACACCTACACCAAGGTCAATTTTGTTTGGGTTAGTGTCCTGTTTATAAGCGGCCATCAGGCCTAAAATAGGATCTGTTGGAAGTGGTTTTAGCTCTGAGAACATGGCTTATCTCTTTTATTTTAATTAATGCAAACTCGAGCGGCTGACGCCCGATTCCAGTAGACTTGATGGTAACATAGAGACTTGCATCTCAGTTACCATATTTATCTAGAATTTTATTCATTTTTGTAAACTTGGCAGCACCACAAAGGCGTCAAGTTTACAGCCGGACTATTCCGATAATTATTCGGGTAAATAGTCAGGAATTCTCGTACATGCCGCTGCAAGCAATGCTAAGATTTCTTCGTTGAAGAATGACTCAGAAAGCGCTTCTGCATCAATAATTCCAATACAATTTTGAGCATCATCGAATAATGGCATACAGGTTTCTGCTTTCACCTTTGGATCGCAAGTGTAGTACTCTCCACCACTGGCGACATATTGAGGGATGTCATTAATCACTCGAGCTTTAGCGCTCAATACCGTTTGGATATTATTTGACGCAGCGGCAAAAGCCTCCGTTATCGGGAATAGCGGTCTACTCGGCGCGCCAGAGTACGCTAATTTGAGAAGTTGTTTCCCTTCATTTGTCGCTCTTGCTTGGTATATGCCAAACCAATCAACAGCTGTAAATTCAACTACTGCTGACACTATCGTTTGCAGCTTGGCAAGCGATTGCTCATTCACAATGTTCTTTTCAACGTAGTCACTCAATAAAAAAGGCGCTTCCTGAAGGTGCCCAAACAAGCTACAAGCGCCTCCTTCCCCAAGCTCAGGGATCTGATATGACCACACAGCAGGACTTGAGTTTTGCTCAATATAAGCATCTAGTTTTTTTAATTGCAGCAAAAGCAACTCGCGGGAGATAGATAATCCACTCAATGAAATATAATCTGACATTTTAGCCATCTAAACATCTAAAGTTAATGCAACTTTACCACGCTCTTTATACCTTGCCAACACTAAAAAACAGGTACATACAGCAATACGAGTAGATAACAAACTAAAGCTGAAGTGAAATACACTTGCGTGGAATTTAAACCGATTTAGAGGTGAGTGAATAAATCATTTCTACTTCATTTCCAGCACTGTTGTAGCTAACGCTTTGGGCAATCTCGTTAAGTAAGCTAACACCTCGGCCGTGGCTATGCTCTTGCTGCGCTTTATTGCGATCGCTTGATTCAAAACCATTACCTGAATCACAAATGTTGAAGTATAACTTTAGCTCTTCAGGGCTGTAGCGCACAGAAATAATAATGAGCGCTTCTTTTAGCTCCTTCAAAACACTCTCTCGCAGACTATAGAACTCAAAAAAGCCATCTTCTTTATTTTTAATCTCAGAATCTAACCCCAATACACCGTGATCTAAAGAATTATTGTAGGCCTCTGAGAGTAGTAAGAAGATGTTAGAGCGATGCGCCGAAATACCGTCAACCTCACTAAGCAAATCCACCAGCTCAAGTACCGGATCTGTCGTTTTCATCTGCTTGGCATCTAAAGATAACGAAATATTAAACGGCAAACTTGAATAATGGTTAGGCGCAGAAACAATTGAATCGCTAGCAACGCAATTAATAATTGCGATACTTAAGTCATCTTGTTGCTCAGTATTGCCAGAAAACTCGCGAACTTCAGAGATAATTTGATCCGTGGAAATATGCTGCCGACTCGCCAGCAAGCGCTTTAACCGTCGTTCGCCATACATTTCCCCCCGCTCAGACTCAGACTCGATGATACCGTCTGTCGCCATTACGAGGCGTTGGTCGGGGCTAACTTCAAAATGCAGTAGGTTACGTTCAAACTCATCGACTTCTAGAATACCAAGCGCCATATGCTGGCTCTCTATGGTTTTAATAAGGCTGCCATTTTGGTCAACCAGATATAAATCTGGCAAACCGCCAAGCCAAGCAGAAACACTTTTCCCTGAGCTGCTCAATTCAATGATTGCTGCTGCACAAAACATATGGCCGGGTAATAACTCATTAAGGGCGGTATTGAGCTCAACGGCTATATCACTAACCGCCATCCCCTTTTGCACCATAGTATAGAAAATGCGCGATGCAGGAAGCGCGCCGACCGCAGCTGCTAAACCATGACCAGTAAAATCACCTAGTAAACAATAAAAGCCACCCATTGGGCTCTTGGCCATTAAAAACATATCGCCATTAAACATTGACGCAGGTGACAAGTGGTATTCACATATCTCAGGATATTCAGATTGTTGTGCAAGCGCATTACTAAAGATGTGCTCAACAATCTCGTGCTCTCGCTCTATTTGGTTATAGTGATATTCCAGTTGTCGGCGTTGTTCGTTGCTTTGTTGGCTGAGCCTCCGTGTCCTCGCATGCGCTTTGATCTTGGCTGATAAAATGACTTTATCAAACGGCTTATGAATAAAGTCATCACCTCCTACAGCGAGACACTTTTCAAAGCTACTTTGATCTTCAAGCGCAGTGATAAAGATGATGGGGAGGTATACGTCGCCTGCATATTGCTTTATTTTGGGGGCAGTCTCAAAGCCATCCATTACGGGCATGACAACGTCTAGCAGCACGATGTCGATGTCCTGACTTTCAAGAATTTTTAATGCATCACGACCATTATGCGCACAAAAAACGGTATAAAATTGTTGCTCAAGCATCGCCTTGAGCAGCTTACAGTTTAATACCTGATCGTCGACTACCAAGATATTCATGAGGGGCTAATCTATCGGCGTTCAGTCAATATCAAACTTCTTATCAAAACGAGAGATCTGGAGGATTTTCTTAAGTTGCGGGCGACAATTACTAATTTGAATGCTAGAAACTGAGCTTCCTAGTGTTTTTTTCATATTTAACAGCATACCCAAAGCGGAGCTGTCCATATAGTCGGTTTCACGCAGGTCAACAACAACCTTTTCGGTTTGATCATTCACCTCCGCATACGCCTGACGAAACGATTGCACCAAATTAAAGTCGAACTTGCCTCTAATTTGAATGGTTAGTGTCTTACCGTCAGCAGAAGCGTTTTTACTCAAGCTCATCATTAAGCTCCTAAATTATTTTGATTTGTTTCCCCTCACCAATTTAAATATAACGCTTAAAAATCATTTAGCAAAAAATAAAAAACATCTAATCTGCTTTTTGCTATGATCTCTGCAAAGAACCCGCAAGAGGACCAGAATCAATGTCAGAATCAAGACTTGTGTACTCCACAGATGTAGGCCGTATTGACACCAAAGAGCCAAAGCAAGAAGTTCAAGGGAAAGTTTTTAAAGACGGTGCCGTTCGTATTGAAAGACAAACTAAAGGGCGCAAAGGCAAAGGCGTTATGCTTGTTGTTGGCATCGATAGTGAACAACACGACCTGAAAAAATTGGCAAAAACGCTTAAATCTAAAATGGGTCAAGGTGGTGCAGTTAAAGAAGGCGTTATTGAAATTCAAGGCGATGACAGAGAAAAGCTTAAGCTGTTATTAGAAGGCCAAGGCTTCAAAGTGAAAATCGCAGGTGGTTAAGCGCTTATTATTTTCAGCCCCAAACTTTTGGGGCTGAGCTGCTATACCGCTGGGAAAAATCTCAGAATATCGGCTTCACTTAGCGGCGGGCTGTAGTAATAACCTTGTACGATATAGCAGTTATTTTTCGCTAAGAACGTCATCTGAGCCTCAGTTTCCACCCCTTCAGCAATAACCTGCAAATTTAATTTTTGCGCCATTGCAATGATAGCAGCGGTGATTTCCATATCGTTCGGATCTTCAGGGATATCCTTTACAAAGGAGCGGTCGATTTTAAGTATGTCTACAGGGAAACGTTTAATATAACTTAAAGACGAATAACCTGTACCAAAGTCGTCAATAGACAGTGAAACGCCAAGCGCTTTGATATCTCTAAGTTGTATGATTGCCGCTTCCACATCTCCCATCAACATACTCTCGGTAAGTTCAAGGTGTAGTAGAGTCGGCTCCATCTCAGTTCTGTCTATAATATCTGACAGCGTGCTGATCAATTGTGCATCTTTAAACTGCCTCGCAGAAAGGTTGATAGATATGTTGGCAATTTTGCCCGCGGCTTTTAAACGACGAGAAAAATGGCACGCTTCTTCTAACACCCATGCACCAAGCTCTACGATTAGGCCTGTCGCTTCAGCAATTGGAATAAACTTACTTGGCGGAATGGTTCCTTCGCTTGGGTGGAACCAGCGAATAAGCGCTTCATAGCCTACAACCTCACCACTTTCACTGTTCACTTGTGGCTGATAATGCAAGGTAAATTGTTGCGCCTTAATTGCTATACGCAGCTCGTTCTCTATATATAGACGCTCGTTAGCAGCTTCGTCTAAATCTTGGCTATAGAAATGGTAAGTGTTCCGCCCTTTTGCTTTGGCCTGATACATTGCCAAATCTGCATGTTTAAGCAGCTGCTCCTCTTCTTTACTGTCAAACGGAGCCATCGTAATGCCAATACTTGCACTGACGATCACTTCGTTATTCCCCAGCTTTATTGGTTCTGCCAGTGTCTTTTGAATGATATTGGCAACTTCCATGGCATTTTCTCGCTCATTGATGCCACTCAGTAACACCGCAAACTCATCCCCACCCAATCTGGCAATGGTATCTTCTGCACGGAGGCGCTTTTTCAATCTTGTCGCAACTTCAAGCAATAAGCGGTCACCCGCGTCATGTCCTAAAGTATCATTGATGCGTTTAAACTCATCTAAGTCAAAGTAAAATAGAGCAAAGGCGTAATGACCACGTTCTGCAAGTGCCATGGATTTCCGTAACTGCATCCTGAAAAACGTTCGATTGGCAAGGCCGGTTAAGGTATCAAAATAAGCCAATTCTTCCATTTTACGCTGGCTTTCTTTTACAAACGAAATATCTTGGGCTGAGGCGACATAACTTGAAATTGCGCCACCTTCTTCACGGATCGGCGACACGCTCAAGCTAACCCAAATAGGCGCCTCTCTGTTACCCGCCAACATCGTATCCCCGCGCCAATGATTGCGACTGCGTAGGTCAATATCGATATCATCAATGAGAATTGCCATGTCTTTTGAAATAATACTCAAAAGCGGAGAGCCAATAAAATGCTGTTCATCGTAGCCCGTCATTTCCTGCATTTTTGGATTGACGTACTCAATTTGAAAGTGCTCATTGGTCAATACAACGCCAGTACCGGAAAAAGCCACAGCTTTTGACAAACGGTTTGCCGCCTTTTCTGCGATTTCCTTTTCTGTAATACGTTGATTTAGGCCATTTACAAGCTGTTTTATCTCAACACTCATGTCATTAAATGAGGCGTTCAATTGACCTATTTCGTCATCGGTATGCGGCAAGGTTGGCGTATCCCACTGCCCTCGACCAAATCCCTTCACTGCTTTAACGAGCGCATTGATACGTTTGAGTACTAATTGATATAGAACCTGATGCAGTAATATCGCAACAAAAATGGCATACAGAATAAACAAACCGAAGAACTTAACTTTAAGCTCTTCAATGGCCGAGATAGCCGACGCCCGCTTCTTGTAGATCCCAATGTACCAATCTAAATTGGCAATATGGGTCACGTGCATAATATGCCAGTTGTCTTTATATCTAAATTCATCTTGGATATTTGGCAGCTTAGTAATAAGTGCAGTTTGTACTATTTTACTCAAATCTTCCGGTAGCTTGTTGTGGTCCAATAGCTGCCCAGTCGCAGCGGTGGTTTTAAACAGGCCGGGAGCTGCCAATAATCGACCCTGTTTATCAAAAACGATGAAACCTTGCTGATGGTCAGATTTAGGTAGTTTTTCGAGTAAGGTGGTCAACTCTATATCGCTACCCGTTAACCCAAGGTATTTGTCATGTAAGTATAAAGGCACCAAAATACTGACCACCCATTTGTTCCAAACCCTATCAAAATACACGCCCGACCATACCGCTTCCCTCGTTGGGTTTTGTTCAGCATGTAAAACAGGCAAGTTATGAAGCTGATTATTTACCAGCCTAGGGTCTTTCGCTAATAGGGCATTAGGAGGCGCAACACGGACAAATCCGTCTTTTGTAGAGAGGTAAAAATTAAAGAAATCCTGTAACAGTGGGGGCGCAAGAATATTCCAAAGCAATTCAGATTCAGAAAATAACTTTTGCACTGACTGCAATTTTAAATCGCCAGTATACATAGCTGCAGAAAGGCCATTTTTGGCTGTACTCGCTAAGTTTTCGCCACGCTTGTCGACACTCGCTTGTGCGCCAGATAAATCTTGAACACCGTAAAGTAAGTGTTTGGAAACCACTGAATTGGCTTGTTCGGCCAAGTTGGCTTTAAGATCGAGGTAATTTGAAAACTGATTGTTCACCTGCGCACTAAAACGCTTAAGCTCATCATACTCTTCATAGATCAACTGCTTTTCTTCAGATTTTAGCATCAATGCTGCAGCAAAAACGCCCGCGATCAAACACACGGCCGAAATCAACATCGACAGCTTTACACTTAAAGAGCTTGCACCATATCTTGATGGGGGACGACGATTGCCCACAAGTTAACCTATTCTTTTATTTACAGTGGTGGTGTTGCCTGAATATACCAGAATATTTTTCGACTCGCCAATAAGTTACGTTTGATTAACGTACTTAACTCACTGAGATTGGGCACTTATCTACTAAATAACTTAGGTTTTTGCCAATACGTCCAAAGTAGTACTTGTTTTCTCGTTTAGTTCTATGCTAATAATGTATTCAGTTTCAAAGTAAGGTTTGAATAAATGAATTTCATCACACGCAACAGCAACACATATTTCTTTTTTAGCTTCTTTAGGTGAAGAGGCTTGACTGTTCGCGAGTGAAAAAGAATAGCTAAGCCTCCCAACTTCGGGAGGCTTTTTTTTTGGCTAAATGGGAGTGAGGACCTATGACACAAAATACATTAGATGCCCTTAGGCATGATATCAATGAGATAGATTCGGAATTACTGATTTTACTGGCAAAGCGACGTCGCATTAGTCATGGCGTGCTGGAATATAAGATTGCCAACAACAAACCTATCCGTGATGAAGCACGTGAGCAGGCACTGCTGGAGAAACTGATCCGATATGGTAAATCTCTGGGTCTTGATGCCTTTTATATAAACAGCGTTTTCCAAACTATCTTAGAAGACTCTGTATTAAACCAGCAAGCCATGCTGCAAAAGAACTTAAACCCCGATGCAGTAGGTGATACACACCGCGTTGCCTACTTGGGTGGACAAGGCTCTTATAGCCAGCTTGCTTGTCATAAATACTTCAGCCGTCGTCCCGGTAAGCTTGTGGAAATGGGTTGCCAAAGCTTTGAGCAAATCACCGAGCAGGTAGAGAAAGGTCAAGCGGACTTTGGTATCTTACCTATTGAAAATACCAGTTCAGGCAGTATCAACGAAGTATTTGATTTATTACAACATGCGCAAGTATCTATTGTGGGCGAAGTAACGCATACCGTAGAGCATTGCCTCCTAGCTTTGCCAGACACAGAATTACAAGCGATCGACAAAATTTATGCGCACCCCCAACCTTTTGCCCAGTGCAGCCGTTTTATTCAAGGTCTGGGGGATATTCAGCATGAAACTTGCGACTCGACCTCTAGTGCATTAAAAGAAGCAGGAGAGCACCCAAACAGTGCCGCGATTGGCTCTGCACAAGCAGGTAAGAATATGGGTCTAGAAGTGGTGAAGTCTGGCCTTGCGAATCAGACCGAAAACCATAGCCGCTTTATTGTAGTAGCAAGAAAAGCACTTCAAGTGTCTACTCAAATCCCAACCAAAACCAGTTTAATTATGGCCACTAAACAGCAAGTAGGCTCACTTGCTGACGCGCTGATGGTATTTAAACAGCACAATATCAATATGGTTAAGCTAGAGTCACGCCCAGTACCTGGTAACCCTTGGGAAGAAGTCTTTTATGTAGATTTGCTTGCCAATATTGCAGACTCACAAGTCCAAGCAGCACTTGAAGAATTAAAAGATCATACCCAGTTTGTACGCTTACTGGGCTGCTACCAAAGCGAGTCTTTGCAAGCCGTAGATGTATTATAATCCCAATTTGACTCAATACTTGCTCAATTTGAGGAATTAAATCTGACGCTAGCTGCGTTAAAAATTTCTCATTTAGAGCAACTAAATAGCAAAATTTTTGCCTTGCCTACACGGAGGTAGGTACCTTGGCGATAGCAGGACGCGGTAGCGGGGCTATCGACAAGATTTTCTTGCCTCAAAATAGGCCACTTAATTAAGTAAATTGGCATAATCAATCATACTAAGTCACTCTCATTGAGACAAATAAAAAGCCAGAGCGCAAATTGCATTCTGGCTTTTTTTGGTTGAGATTTGTTTAACCTTAGGTTATTTAGGCTATTCGCCGCTAAGACCAAGGAGCTCGATTTCTGAGATCTGTACTAGGCCATCGTTATTCGCATTTTTGCTAATATTTAGACGATAACTGCTATAGGCAAAAGCATTAGAGAAAGTAAACGCTCTTCGTTGTAAGCGCTCATCCCAGCTCTCACCCACCCAAACCGCGACTTCTGTCCACGTCTCACCGCCATCATTAGAACCCAGTAACTGGAAATTTTCGGGATCGCGCTCTGGAGCATCATTCGCACTTGTGATTGCCAAACCACTCACAATCTGTGGCGCAGTAAAATCAGCTTGGATCCAAGATGGTGATTCCTCTGTTGGCGGGCCTTGCCACTCATTGTGATCTAACCATTTTGTCTCGATATCATTATCAAACGCCTTTTGTTCACTTTCCGCATCTCCAATACGATTACGCGCGGTAAAGCTTGTTCCAGCCAAGTCAGACAAATCTTCAAGTGCATACTGAGGTCCGGCGAGTTCAATTTCAGCTATTTGCACTAATCCATCATTATTCGCATTTTTACTGATAGACAAGCGATAATGTGTGTAAGCCAAGCCATTAGCAAACGCAAAGGCACGACGTTCAAAACGTGATTCAAACGACTCCCCTACCCAAGTATTTAATACTTGCCACACTTCCCCATCGTGAGATGCTAAAAATTGGAAGTTTTCAGGGTCACGCTCTGGCGCATCATTGGCGCTGGTAATGTACAAAGTATTTACCGCTTGCGCTTGCGGCAAGCTAACTTGAATCCAAGCTGGATTTTCAACAGTGGGAGGCCCCTGCCAATCGTTGTGATCGAGCCATTTAGTCTCAACATTTTTATCAAATGCTTGCGCTGCACCTTCTGAATCACTAATGCTAAATCGCGCCGAGTAACTCGCACCTTGTACTTGTGCATGATCTAATCCAGAGATTTCTGGACCGATTAATTCAATCTCAGCAAGCTGCATCAAGCCATCATTATTTTTGTTCTTGGTTATCTCAAGACGATAGCTTTGGTATGGCAATTGATTCGCTACCGCAAAGCTTTGGCGCTCCCCTCGCGCTTTAAAAGACTCACCAACCCAATTACTCAACTGCTGCCATGTAACCCCGTTATCGTTAGAGCCTAACAAAGCAAAGTTCTCAGGATCTCGCTCTGGTGCATCATTGGCGCTCGTTATCGCAAGCTGATTAACCGCCACAGCCTCATTAAAATCTACTTGGATCCATGAAGGCACTTCGACGGTAGGTGGGCCTTGCCAATCATTATGATCTAGCCACTTAGTGGTTGGGTCGTTATCAAATGCCTTATCTTGGTTTTCCGCCTCACCGATACTGTTGCTTGCCGTGACCGCAAACGTCTCAGTATCAGTATGGTCAACGCTCGGATAAACCGGCCCGACAAATTGAATTTCTCCAATTTGCAGTAAGCCATCGTTATTTTTGTTCTTTGTCACTGCAATTCGGTAGCTTGTATACTTTTGCGCATTACCAAATACAAAGCCTTGACGTTCAAAGCGCGCTTCAAACGACGCCCCAACCACATTACCCAAATTAACCCAACTCGCACCCTCATCATTAGAAGCTAGTAAAGAGAAGTTTTCAGGGTCTCGCTCTGGGGCATCATTAGCACTGGTAATGTAAACACCGCTAATTGCTTGTTGAGTGGGAAAATCCACCTGGATCCAAGATGGCGCTTCCTCAGTAGGTGGCCCCTGCCAGTCATTGTGGTCAAGCCATTTAGTTTGTGGATCGCCATCAAATGCTTTGTCTGCACTCTCAGCATCACCAATAGCATTTCTTGCTGTGATAGTGGCACCTGATGTCACGACTTGCTGCATGGGTCCCGTGGATACCGGCTCATCAAATAATGGTAACGCTAAGTCCATAATACTATCGGCACTGAGGCCTAGCTGCGCAGTGAATGGGTGAGCTTGAAGCGCGTTGTAAATTGGCAATCGAAGCGCTTCAAGTGCAACTTCATCACCGCCAAGTGCGGCGCTAAGATTGCTAGCAGAGTTGCTTAAGACGCCTTGCAAAGAGCCTTGCTCATCAAACTGGGCAAATGCAGCATTGAATAGAGAAAGCTTTTGCACACTCTCGGAAACATACGTCATCTCGCAATTTTGCTCACCAGAGTCAGAGGTTGTGCAAGTTTCCCCTAATTCAAAATTCGTTAATTGATCGGCGCTAACCACAGGTAACTCAAAAACATTGGTGTTCCCGGTTTGCCAGCCAAGGGCCCGAAGCAATAACGCAGACATCTCCACTTTTGCCAATGCCATTAATTCGGGCGTAGAGACATTACGCCCCTCAGCAATTTGCTGCTCCACCAGCATGGTTGCTAGTGTCGTCAAGGCGTTGATTTGTAAGGTCGCATCAGCACTGCCATCGGCGTTTGAACCAAACGGTACGGCGACATGACTTAAGGTAGCCAAAGTCACACCAGCAATATACTCGCCACTTACCTGCTCCCCAATTCCTACAGAACCACAGCGACTGGCGTCGCAGCGCATCTGCGAGCCTTCGCTCGTTGTGGCGGTCACTTTAATGGTGGAATTAATGCCAAACCCGGCTTTACCCGTCAGTTCAATAAACAACTCCCCCGATTGACTGGTTGCCGAGTTCTCATCCATCATCATGCTAGAGCCATTGAGCGCCGTCACCGAAATGCGGGCTTGGCTCAACGTGCCTTTTATCACTGAACCCGATACTTCTGCCGTCGTCACAGCAGGGGTTACTGGCACTTCTTCAACTTTTGGGTCATCGCTCCCGCCGCCACATGCAGCCAATAAACTGCTAACGGCAATGAGCGGGATCGCATTTCTTATTTTATTTAACGTTTTCATATTTATCCCTTCTTACATATCAACCAACTCGTGTGACTAGGTTGATATAAACGCACCACAAGCAGGTGATAAGCCGTGATATTGTTTCTCGTTGTACTGACACGACTTCACCCTGTTTGCATTACTTTATGGTTATCGCCAAAGTTAAAATCGATAGGTGATCCCGGCATAGTAGCGCTGCCCGGTGTAGCTGCTGCTGCGCAATCTCGCTTTAGAATCTTCACCATAAAAGGTTCTCGGTTCTTCTTTGGTTAAGTTGATCACAGACGCGGTTAGGATCAGGTTTTCCATCAAGTTATATGAAGCGTTCACATCAACTTGTTGGTATGGTTCCTGATATACAGTGAGCCCGTCAGCAAGCCCCAAAGCGGTTTCTCCTCGGCGGTTATATGATGCTCTGACACTAAAGGTGTCATTCTCGTAATAGGCGGAGAAGTTAAATTGATTATCGGCACTGCCAACAAGCGCAGACTCACCGACCTTTTCACCGTCTACGCTAATGTCTGCCTGATTGGTATCGTTTAGGGTGTAGTTAACGTTGAGACCAAAGCCATTGTCGAATGCATGTTGTGCAAACAGCTCTATTCCCCGAGAGGTTGCATTTGTACCATTGGCGGTGGTGGTAAACGGCGTGACGGTAATATCACCCGGCGGTACAATTTCAACACCGGTAAAAGGGTTATCAAAGCCCTCAAACGGCCTTACTGAGGTAATAATCAAGGGCACGATAAAGTTATCTACGTCTTTGTTGAACACCGCAATGCCAACCGCAGATCCTTCGTCATAATAATACTCCGCAGATAAATCCATCTGTACCGATTCAAATGGTTTTAGCGCTTTGTTACCACCTGAGCCACGCCATCCTGGCTCCACAGGGTTGCCTCTAAACTCAAGCCTGTCGTCTGCCCATTCTTGAGAGATAAAGGTCAGCTGCTCTGGCGCACCCATGTCGTTGAACGGAGCTCGAGACATCGTTTTGGCGATAGCACCACGTATAACAAGATTGTCGCTGGCATCCCAGACAATATTGAAACTAGGTAGAAATTGCGAGTCAGTTACGGTACGCACGGTGGTGGTTTCAACGTCAATAAGGCGCTCATCACCTAAAATATCCTCTTCGGTGACATCATCAATGTCATCTAAAAAGTAGTTAATTTTATCCGATGACATAATCTGCGTTTCAGTCTCGACATAGCGTACCCCGATGTTTCCTCTAAAATCTCCAAAAGAAAAATCGGCCTGTAGATAGGCGGCCATGATCTCTTCTTCTATGTCGAACACAAAATCAGGCTCACGGCGCGTGTGCTTAACATATTCACTGGTCACGATTTCGCGGTATCGATCCCAATTGATCGTGGGCATCGCATTTACTTCAAAACCGCCTGGGATATTTTGTTCAGACGTTGCGTTCAAAATATCCTCCAGTTTTGGCATACCACCAATCCACTGATAAGACACCTCATCAATGGCACCTTGACTGAATGGATCAAGCTCGCCACTGGCAATTCTGTCAGCCCCATCTTGAGTGATGAAGAAGGTGTTGTTGGTTTCGCGATGCAGTGTCGCTTTACGATATTTAGCACCGACACGCAGCGTATCAACGATGCCGTACCCGACGCGATAATCAAGGTCTAACTGAGCATAGTCCTCTTCTAAGTCACTGACGACAAAGCTTGAACCTGTCGACCCCGGATCGGGATCGCCGGCAATACCAGCCTGAAGGTTAGACAACAAAGCGGGATCGGCGTACAGCGACACTCTGTCACCTAATCGCCACCCTGCAAATGAAGCGGCGTTTTCAACCTGCCCGGAATCGCTGCGACTCGCAGGTTGGCCGCTTTTATACGCCGCACTCCAAGATTCTGAAGGGCCACCGCTGGCTTCAGTGTGACCAAATTTACCGCGTAAGTCATATAAGTCACCGGCATACTCAAAGGCGAAGTCGTAGGTATCCGAGGTATCTTTTTCTACCGTATAACTACCAATGATCCAAGGAAATTCAAGATTCCCTTCAGTGCCACCAGCGCCACTGGTAAAGTCCATGCCAGTCACAATCGTACCGGTTTCGTCTAGAGTAATACCGGTAAGATAATCTGGGTTGTACTTCCATTCTGGGATCCACATTTGCGACGTGGTGCGATTTTGCCCAAGCTCAAAATGAAAATGATTGAATGTTAAAGATAAATCATCTATTGGACGCCATTGAATGGTGGCTTGTAACCCCTGACGTTCACGTTTTTCTTTGGTTACCCCAACACCTGCAACTTGCGGTGCCCAAACACCATCATAAACGTTACCATAAGCATCTTCTAACGCTGCAAATCGGCGTGTACTATCAGCAATCACATTGCCCGCCGTGTCCGTTGCTGGCAAGTCTGAACTTGTTGCCCAACGCCAACCGCCACCGCCCGACATATCACCGCCTAAAGAGCGGTTGGTGCGGTCTTGTTTGGTATAACCAACTAGCAAGCCAAAAGTTTCTTCTTCGTTCTTCCAAGAATAAACGCCGCTAAAATTAGGCTCGTACTCTTCAGTCACATCAGCGTAAGTATATTCAACATTTAACGCCCCAGAATTTGCCTCCATATCCAGTGGTTTACGGCTGTGTAGAATAACCGTGCCGCCGACCCCTCCTTCATCTAAACGCGCTTCAGAAGACTTAAAGACTTCAACCGATTGCACCATGGTAGAAGGCAACAAAGAGTAACTAAAAGAGCGCGACGGCGAGCCCGGAGAAGAAGCGATAAAATTGCCGTTTAACTGCGTAAAAGTAAGATCAGAAGAAAGGCCACGAATACTGACGTTTTCCCCTTCCCCGCCACTACGAGAAATCACCACACCGGGTACGCGTTGCAGTGAATCCGCCACATTTTTATCGGGAAACTTGCCGATGTCTTCTGCTGTAATGGCATCCACAATCGCGTTTGATAAACGCTTAATCGCCAAGTTTTCGGCCATAGATGCGCGGATCCCGCGCACCTCAATCGTTTCGATTTCCTGCGCTTCCTCTTTTTCGGTTTCTTCAGCCATTGCCCAGTTAGTAGCTGATAACATAGCGAGGACCAGTGCAGACTTGCTAAATTGCCGTGACCTTCCTGTCACATGGCGTCTGTTATTATTATTGGCCATTCCTATCTCCAAGTTTTTTATAATTTGTAAAGCCACGACGTCCCTTGCTGCTCCATGACGCATGACTTTGTGACGACCCTTTTTTGTTTCCCTATAGGGGTTAATGGTTTGTGAAACACTCGTTCAGAATAGGAGCGCTCTACAAAAAGTGATAATAGAATTTCGGTTTGCACTAAGACAAAATCGGCGTTTAGGTCAAAAAAAGATCCAATTTCAATTTCCTTGGTTTATAGTCTGATTAACATAAAAACTCATTATTAGTTTCTATATTAGGCAATTTAAAAACGTTCCAAACATGTGTAACCAAATGTTTTTATTGAACTAATTAAATATTCAAAACCAAGCATTTTAAACTTTAAAATTATTCAACTTCAAGAGTGAAATATGAATTCGGCAAACTATTCAGGTAAAAACTTGGAAATATGCCTCAGCAGCGATAATCCTCATTTGTTGCAGCGAAATGCACAAATTGCTTTTGCATCTGGGGCAACAAGGATAGAACTCTGTAGTGTACTGAGTTGCGGTGGCTTGACCCCAAACCCGACGGCGATAGCGGCAGTAGCCCAGTATTTACCAAGCTTTGGCGAATGTATTGTGATGTTACGCCAAGCACCGCATTTTTTTATTGATGACGCCATGCTATATCAGTTACAAAAAGGGATAGATGGCATTGCTTGCGCTGGCGCAACTGGTATTGCGCTTGGTTTTATCGACGACAATCAAGAGATAGCGACTGACCATTGTCGAGCACTCATTGCCACGGCAAAATCCTTAGGCCTTTCTGTCACCTTTCATCGCGCCTTTGACGCCGCTGCAAACTGGCAGCAGGCAGCCGAGACGCTGCTAGAGTTAGGCGTTGAGCGGGTCTTAACCACCGGCAATACATGGCAAAGTGGCAAAGGCGCAGCGTTTGGTACCAGTCAGCTCATTGCCTTACTGAAAAAACTCAATGCTGAAATCGAAGTTGTGATCGGTGGAGGGGTCAACACGATAAACGCAGCGGATCTTTGGCTTTTAAGTGAATTTGGTCCACTCTCTCTACATACTCACTCTGGCGTGCACCATGGCGATGAAGTTTGCCCAAGGCTAGTTAATGCAATACTCACCGGATCAGAAAAGGCAATACAATGACAGCATCGAAGCTATTTTTAGGGATTGATGGTGGCGGGACGAAATGTAAAGTCCGCCTCGAGGATCAACATGGACAGCTCCTTGCCGAGGCCACCAGCGGCCCTGCAAACATAGCAACATCAATACATCAGGCCCAAGAGTCAATGTTGAGCGCAACAATGACAGCGCTGACAAATGCAAAAATCCCCCACCACGACATTGCTAACATCAGTGCTTTTGCAGGACTTGCCGGCGCGAATGTCACGACGACTTGTGAGGCGATGCAGCAATGGCGTTCCCCTTTTGCACGTTTTCAATTTTCAACCGATGCACACATTGCTTGCCTTGGTGCGCATCAACACGAAGATGGCGGTGTAATCATTCTTGGCACCGGATTTTGCGCGGGTCTGGTGACGCATGGACAATTTAGGGAGTTCGGCGGCCACGGATTATTACTCAGTGATGGTGCAAGTGGCAGTTGGATCGGTTTGAGTTTAGTGAAACATGCCATCGAGGTGCTTGATACACTGTCCCCTAGCAGTCTGATGATTGAGTCGTTTTTGGCTGCCATGAATTGCCACAGTACCGAACAGCTAGTCAAACTCACGCTAAACGCCACTCCCCAGTATTTTGCCCAGTTTGCTCAACATGTTTTTGCTACGCCAAACGATCCCTATGCCGAGCAGATCTTAAGTAGCGCGGCACAGTTTATTGAGCGTTATGTCCGTCATTTGCAGAGCTTAGGGGCACAGAAAGTCGCGCTAGTTGGGGGCATTGCTAAGCCTATTCGTCCATGGTTAGCTGCCGAATACGAAAATGCGCTGGTAACACCAGCATTATCACCAGAAGTCGCAGCGTTAACGCTCGCTCGACGTTAACTCTTTACGTAATTGCGACGGGATTTCACCAAATAAACGACGAAACTGCTTGCTAAAATAACTTGGCTCTGAAAAGCCACACTGATAAGCGACTTGTGATACTGGTAAGCGTGTTTCGACCAATAATTTACGGGCATTTTCCAATCTCACTTCGTTGATAAATTGATTCGGGGTTTTGGCTAAATGCTTCTTAAATCTGCGTTCCAGTGCGCTTACCGACAGGTGAGCAAGTTCCGCCAATTCTTCGATACAAATATGACGATGGTAATGCGCCCGAATAAATTCAACGGGCGCTTCAATGGCTCTTACGTGAGACAACGCCTTTGACGTTTTCGCTAGATGTCGCGTAACACCATAAGTGCCCATAATCGCATTTTCGCCGTCAAGTAACACTTTTTTTGACGTGGAAAACCATGCCAATTCCCCATTTTCGGTTTGATTGAGTTCTAATCTATCCGTTACGATAAAGCCTTCCATCACTCGTTTATCATCGTTAACGTATTGGAATGCCAAGTGTTGCGGTGAAAAGTCAAAATCGGTTTTCAGTAAGATTTGATCTAGGGTTTTATAGCCCTGATGTTCAACAAAGTGTTGGTTCGCATGCACTATTCTACTTTTTGTGTCTTTGACCCAAAAGAGGATGTCCGGGATCAGATCAAATGCTGCAATCAATTGATTTACGCCAGCTTTATTCAATATTGTTTGCTCTTCCATTGCCCTATTTACCGCCTTTTTATAATTATAATAATTTATTTTAAACGCCGATTTTGTTGCATTGTCAACCGAATTTTTATTATCACTTTGGCGCCTCTGTTACCTATTATCAATAACATCAGATTAACTTACCTCGATAACTCGACGGAGCTAAACGATGGATAATAACAAAATCCGCATGGCCATGATCGGTGGTGGAGAAGGCGCTTTCATAGGTGCAGTGCACCGCATAGCCGCGCGTTTAGATGGTCAAATTGAACTTGTTGCAGGCGCATTTAGCGCCGATCCAAACAAAAGCCTCGCAATGGGCCAGCAACTCGGGCTTAACCCAGCACGTTGCTATGCCAGCTACCAAGCACTCTTACAACAAGAAGCGGAACTGCCAGAGTCGGAGCGCATCCACTTTGTTGCCATCGTGACCCCAAACCATTTGCATTTTCCGATTGCCACTGCCGCGATCGAACACGGCTTTCACGTCTTGAGTGATAAGCCTGCAACGCTCAATTTATCTGAGGCTCTACGTCTACAAACACAGCTTCAAAAGAGCAATTGCTTGTACGGATTAACACACACCTATACCGGCTACCCAATGGTGAAAGAAGCACGCCACCGCATCGCAAACGGCGAACTTGGCAAAGTACGCAAAGTCGTCGTTGAATACAGTCAAGGATGGCTTGCAAGTGCTGATGACGAAAACAGCAAGCAAGCCAGCTGGCGGCTAGATGCAAGCAAGTCTGGCGTGAGTTGTTGTATGGGCGATATCGGTGTACACGCAGCGAACCTTGCCGAATATGTGAGTGGCTTGGAGATAGAAGCGCTTTGTGCGGATTTAAACACGGTTGTGTCCGGCCGACAGCTCGACGATGACGGCACAGTGTTACTGCGCTTTGGCAACGGTGCAAAGGGCGTATTGATGGCAAGCCAAATAGCCCTTGGCGAAGAAAATAATCTCACCTTAAAAATCTATGGTGACAAAGCCAGTATCGAATGGTCGCAAATGGAACCTAATAGTTTGTGGTTACGTGCGGCAAATGCTCCAGCTCAGTTGATCCGCACAGGAGTGGGCTCACTTAGCCAAGCAGCCATTAGCGCAACTCGTGTGCCAGCAGGTCACCCTGAGGGGTATCTGGAAGCATTTGCAAATATCTACCTTAACTTCGCCAACCTTATTCGTGCACACCAGCAGCAAGCCAATGTGCAACACGAAGAATTTGACGTGCCAAGTATTAACGCTGCAGTCCGTGGCATGGCATTTATTGAAAACGCGGTAGCAGCTAGTGCAAAAGACACTAAGTGGCACCCCTTTACTATTGGATAAAATAAGAATGAAGCAAATTAAAGGACCCGCTATTTTTCTCGCGCAGTTTGTCTCAGACGAGGCGCCATTTAACAATTTTAATAGTATTTGCCAGTGGGCAAGTAGCCTAGGTTATAAAGGTATTCAGCTACCAAGTTGGGAACAGCGACTGTTCGATCTGCAAAAAGCCGCTGAAAGCCAAGATTATTGCGACGAGATCACTGGTATTGCCGCAGAGCATGGCCTTACTATTTCAGAGCTATCAACCCATTTGCAGGGTCAATTAGTGGCGGTGCACCCAGCTTATGACCAAATGTTTGACGGCTTTGCACCAGCAAAAGTGCATGGCTCTCCTCAGGCTCGAATGGAGTGGGCAACAGAGCAACTAATGCTAGCGGCCAGTGCCAGCGCTAAGCTTGGGCTAACCAGTCACGCAAGCTTTTCTGGCGCCTTGCTCTGGCATACCTTTTACCCGTGGCCACAACGTCCAAATGGCTTAGTGGAACAAGGGTTTGAGGAGCTCGCAAAACGCTGGTTGCCTATTTTAAACCGCTTTGACGAGGTTGGCGTGGATGTCTGCTATGAGCTTCACCCGGGTGAAGATCTACACGATGGCGTGACTTTTGAACGCTTTTTAGCGGCGACGAATAATCACCCGCGAGCCAATATTCTTTACGATCCAAGTCACTTTGTTTTACAGCAATTGGACTACTTGGCATTTATCGACATCTATCATGAACGTATCAAAGCGTTCCATGTAAAAGATGCCGAGTTTATCCCCAATGGCCGCTGCGGTGTTTACGGCGGATACCAAGGATGGCAACAACGGCCAGGACGGTTTCGTTCATTAGGTGACGGACAGGTCGACTTTAAGAAAATATTTAGTAAGTTAACACAGTACGGTTTTGATGGTTGGGCTGTATTGGAATGGGAATGCTGTATTAAGCACCCTGAAGATGGGGCCAAAGAAGGTGCTGAATTTATCAAACAGCACTTGATAAGACCAACCGAAAAAGCCTTCGATGATTTTGCAGGAAGTAGCACCGATACCGAACGCAATAATCAAATCCTCGGCATAAAATAAACAGGACTACGACCATGAATAATAATAATCATAATCGGACCGTGTTTCAGCTCTGTTGCCTTGCACTGGTCGTCACATCGATGACGTTCGCTATTCGCGCAGGCATTTTGGGGCAATTAGGTGAGCAATTTGGGCTCTCAGATACGGAGCTTGGTTGGGTTAATGCCATGGCATTTCTGGGCTTTCCCGTCGCAACCATGTTAGGTGGCGCAATCTACAACGCCATTGGCGCCAAAAAGTTAGTTGCCCTCGCCTTTATTTGCCACTTTGCAGGGTTGGTTTTAACCATTACCGCTGACGGTTTTTGGTTACTGCTGATCTCGACATTTTTAATCGGCTTTGCGAATGGTTCAGTGGAAGCTGGCTGTAATCCACTGATTGCCGAAATGTATCCGAAAAACACCACGACCATGCTCAACCGATTTCATGTCTGGTTTCCAGGCGGCATTGTGATTGGTGCATTGGCATCGAATGCCATGACTGCATCGGGCTTTAATTGGCAATGGCAAGTTGCTTTGATATTAATTCCAACGCTGATTTACGGTGCGATGATGATCAAGTCACAGTTTCCTGAATTTGACCGCACAGATCATTCCACCACCAGCAATCTCAAGCACTTGTTTTCTCCGCTCTACCTATTTTTAATTTGCTGTATGACCTTAACAGCAACAACCGAACTTGGTACACAACAGTGGATTGAACGCATACTGGGAGCGTCAGGCGCCTCTCCTATGATGATCCTCGCACTGATCACAGGCTTGATGGCATTAGGTCGCTTCTTTGCCGGCCCAATAGTCCACCGCTTTAACCCGACAGGCGTGTTACTCGGCTCTGCAGTATTGGCAACCGCGGGTATTTTCATGATGAGCCAAGCACAAGGGTCAGCAATCTACGTGGCTGCAATATTATTTGCCTTGGGTGTCACTTATTTTTGGCCAACCATGCTGGGCTGCGTTGCTGAATACACCCCAAAAACAGGCGCACTTGGTATGTCTTTAATGGGCGGTGCGGGAATGTTCGCTGTCAGCATGTGGAATCCAGTAATTGGTAGTTGGATTGATTCGGCGCGACTCGAAGCCCAAGCGGCGAACTTAACCGCGCAGCAATCAGAACTAGTTGCAGGTCAAGCGGTGCTTGAAAATATTCTGTTATTCCCGGCCATTCTCATTGCCGCTTTTATCGGCCTTTACCTTTATATCAATAAAAATAAACGCGTTGAGAAATACGCGTAATACCCTTTGTATTAAGTAGCAACAAGTAAAAAGTGAACAGACGAGGTTCCAATATGCTCAACTCTATAAAAATACTAACGCTGGCATTAGCCGTTAGTTGTGCGGCTTGCGCTAGTACAACTGACAACCAATTGAGCCCGCAAGAACAACAAGCTGGATGGCAACTGCTATTCGATGGCAAAGATATGTCGCAATGGCGCAACTTTAAAAGTGACGGCCTAAATAGCCAGTGGCAAGTTGAGGACGGCGCGATGACACTTACCCAAGGTGGTGGCGGCGATATTCTGACCAAAAAACAGTATCAGAATTTTGAGCTCCAGCTCGATTGGAAGATTTCTAAAAAAGGCAACAGTGGGATCTTTGTATTGGCGGATGAAAAAGGCGGTGCAATTTACTCCCACGCCCCAGAAATCCAAATTCTAGATAACAAAGAACACCCAGACAATAAAATAGACTCTCACCTTGCAGGTTCTATTTATGACCTGTTCGCCGCACCAAGTACGGCACATAAACCTGCTGAAGTTTGGAACCAAGTTCGCATTAAGCTACAAGATAGCCACCTACAAGTTTGGCAAAATGGTGTAAGCACGACGAGTATCGTGATTGGCAGCACCACTTGGAATGCTTTGGTTAAGAACAGTAAATTTGCGACATGGCAAGGGTTTGCTGAAGGTAAAAAAGGCCACATCGGCCTGCAAGATCACGGCGACAAAGTCTGGTTCAAAAACATTAAGATCAAGGAGCTATAACCATGGCAACATTTGATCATAAAGTATTGGTCGTTGGCTCAGGTGCCGGTGGCGCAATGGCCGCTTATACACTCACTAAGCTAGGCCACAAAGTTTTATTGCTAGAAGCTGGCAGAAATTACGACCCAAAAACAGAAAGCCCGATGTTCCGCCGCAATAGCGAAGCCCCACTCATGGGCGCTGGTAATAAGGATAAGAACTTTGGGTTTTACGACGCGACGATTGATGGCGGTTGGCAGGTGCCAGATGAACCATACACACGCGCTGAAAACACCGATTTTTATTGGTGGCGTGCACGTATGCTCGGTGGCCGCACCAACCACTGGGGTCGCTACTCGCTACGTTTTAGTGAGCACGACTTTAAGGGCAAAAGCCGCGATGGACATGGCGCTGATTGGCCGTTTGAATATCAAGACATTGCGCCTTGGTATGACAAAACAGAAGAAATAGTCGGGATCTGCGGTACCAATACCGGCTTGGATGACATGCCCCCTTCTGCGCCTGGCGTGTTACAGCCACCACCGACGCCAAGAGTACCCGAATTACTGGTTGCAGCGGCCGCGAAAAAAATGGGGATCCCAGCGGTTCCAATGCACAGAGCTGTACTGACTCGTAATAAAGACGACCGCTTAGCGTGTTTTTACGCCACGCCTTGTGGCCACGGCTGTTCAATAGGCGCGGCATTCCAAACCACAACCTCGCTTATTCCGATGGCCAAAGCGACAGGAAACCTTGAAGTGATCACCGATGCCATGGTGAAGTCGGTCGCGGTGAATGAAGATGGCAAAGTAACTGGTGTGACTTACGTCGATAAAAAGTCTGCGCAAGAACATGCACTCAATGCAGATGTGGTGATTTTGGCGGCCAGCGCCTGTGAATCTGCTCGTATTCTGCTTAACTCCAAACATGCAAAGCATCCCAAGGGACTTGCAAACTCAAGTGGTCAGGTAGGTCGTAATCTAATGGACTCTACCGGCGCTTGGCTTGGTGCACAAATCCCTGCGTTAAAAGGTCGCCCACGTTATAACGAAGACGGCCATACCGGGAACCACCTTTTTATTCCCTGGTGGGGACACAAAGCCCATGAGAAAGGTGAGCTTAATTTCCCGCGTGGCTATCACTTTGAAATTAGCAGCGGCTTTAATCAACCGGGCTCTGGTGTATCTGGCAATAAACAAGGTTATGGTCCCAAGTTAAAGCAACAAGTGCGTGACGCTTATGGTTCCTATGTTGGATTTGCACTGCGTGGAGAAATGCTACCGAACAAAGATTCTTACATGGAAATTGACGAAAACGTCAAAGATAAATGGGGGATCCCGGTTGCTAAGTTCCATTTCAAATGGTCTGACAGAGAGCTCAAGCAAATCGAGCATGGCCTCAAAACCGCGAAACAGATCCTTGAGAACATGGGTGCCAAAGTCGGCGAGCTACCGCCTGCGGAAAAAGCCATTTCAAAAGGCGGTGAGATCATTCATGAGGTCGGCACGACGAGAATGGGCAGCTCACCAAAAGAATCGGTAACGAATCAGTGGGGCCAAACATGGGACTGTGACAATCTATTTGTGATGGATGCCGGTGTCTTTGCGTCTAACCCCCATAAAAATTGCACCTTAACCATTATGACCTTAGCGATGCGAAACTCCACCTGGTTGGCAGCACAAATTGATAAAGGAGCGCTGTGATGAATACACCTGATCGCGTTGATTCTTATAAATATATTTCAGGCATGACACGTCGCGAGTCATTAAAGTGGTTAGGCTTGCTTGCTGCTGGATCTGCGGTGACACTCACCGCTGGTTGCAGTAAGGCCATTGAAGGTGAAACGGCTGCAGCTGGGCACTGGCCAGATATTGAAATAAAGCCAGTTAGCGCTCAAGGGTATGGCACCGATCCAAACATGATCATGCCGCCAGAATCACCTTGGCCGCTCACCCTCACCGAAGCGCAGCTCACGTTAGTTGCAGTACTAGCTGATTTTATTGTGCCAAAGGAAGGAAATCATCCATCGGCTTCTGAAGTACAAGTACCGAGTGTGATCGATGAATGGGTAAGCGCACCGTATCACGGACAACAAAAAGACAGAGTGACAATACTCCATGCGCTTGCTTGGATTGACGATGAGTCGACTTTGCGCTTTAAAAAGCCATTTATACAACTTAGCGCAACGCAGCAAAGTAAGATTATGGATGATATTGCTTATTTTAATGCACAAACACCAGAGCAATTTCAGCGTATAGGTAAAGCATTCTTGCGCTTTAAAGATCTCGTTCTCGGCGCTTACTTCTGCACACCTGAGGGCTGTCAAGACATTGGTTATCTGGGCAATGTACCAATTGCAGGTGATTATCCAGGGCCTACTGCCGAAGCCAAGGCGCATCTAGATGGCGTACTCGCAGAGCTTGGGCTGAGCCAGTATGCGTACAGCGACTAACCCTTGAGTCATTTTGTTATGACTAACCGAAGCAGAGTCTAGCTCTGCTTTTTCTTTAGGAGTAGATCATGTTTGTTGAAAACACCAACCGATTAAAGCAAGTAATGCTGTTCATTGCTTTAATTTTTATCTCGCCACTCTATGCACAGCCTTCCCTTCAACCTTCGCCCGTTAGCGTTCAACTGTGGTCGGTAAAAGATGAATTGGCAAGAGACTTCGACGGCACCTTGCAAGCACTCGCCAACATGGGATTTGATGGCGTTGAATTTGCGGGAAACTTTGGCAACTATGCCGATAACCCAAGTAAACTAAAACAAAGACTAGCAGAGCTCGGTTTAGTTGCGAGCAGCGCCCACATCGGCTTTGACGCATTAGCTGAAGAAAAACGAGCAAGCACCCTACTTTTTTACAAAACCTTAGGCGTATCCACGCTCTTTATTCCTTGGGATGAAAGGGCATGGGATAAAAACCAAGTGCAAGCATTTGTAAAACAGCTTAACCAAGTGCACCAAATTGCCAAGCGCTATGATATGAAGATCGGATTTCATAATCATGAAAAGGAATTTAACCCATACGCTAATAGCACGTTTTGGGATTATATCGCCACCAACACCCCTAGCGACTTCCCACTGCAGCTCGATGTCGGCTGGGTGATTTACGCAGGTAAATCACCCAGCGATTATGTTAAGCGATATGTAGGAAGAACCGTATCGACACATATCAAAATACGTACTCACCAAGGAGATGACAAAAGCCCAATCATTGGCGAAAACCACTACCCTTGGAAAGCGCTCATCCAGACCATGCAGCAACACGGCGGCACACAGTGGCTGGTCATCGAACAAGAAGAATACCCAAGCGGCCTAACACCACTAGAGAGCGTCGCCCACTCAAAAGCGAATTTAGATAAGATATTGGGTAAGTAACAAGCGGGAGTATGTTTATCTGAAATAGCTAATTATCGCTGTCAGGTTTGATCTTTTGGGTTAATCAAACCTGATATTTGGAATAGTGCGAGAGTGGAAAATGGTAACGACGGCCACAGCAGCTGGCAAAGCTGACGATTTTTGTGCAGCGAAGCGCACAAAGAGTGACTAGTTTTATAGTACGTTACTGACCCGTGTTAGCACTGTTATTTGCACGGTATAGCAAAATCAACATGGTAGTGTTCATCATGCCTGACCCAAGACCGTTTTTTGGAAAATTGGATATTATCCTTCAAATACTGCGCATACTTCGTTTTGTATAAATTTGGCTGTAACTTCGGGTCAAAGATCACTCGCCATAAATCATGTCCATGTGCCTTGGCTTGTTTGTGCAAAGCTACAACATGAGCTGCAATGGCTTCGTAATCTATGTACATACCATCATAATGGCCGTTAACATCAAACTCGATGTTGTAACCCAACTTATTTAAGACATTTGTGGGCAAATGAATAGATTTCCCATTCTTGTCCTTTACAGGTGTCATAAAATCAACCGAAAGTCCATTTCTATGAGTTTTATGAGGTTTGAATTGCCCTCCATCCTTAAATCCTGTTTCTGCGTATTTGTAGACTTTCGTTGGCTGTTCATTCTCCAAGTCTTTATATGCAGATACTATGATATTTCTTACTTCTGAATGAACGTAGGTACGACCAGCCAATCTTGCCATCATGCTGTAGCTTACATAGTTTTTTCCTTCGGATGGAAGTTTCACTCCATTAGTAAGGCTGCCATTGGAAGTAGTCCCAAAGCATGCACTGGTTTGTGCCAAAGCCATCAGCGGAAACGAAAATGTAATTATTAGAAGGTACTTCATATTCATGCGGTGCTAACAGCCCATTAGCTTGAATTCTCGAGCATCTCACTTATTCACAAGTAAAAAACAACAGTTATCAAGCTAACTTTATTTAGTAATTTTAGTAACTTATCAGTCAAAGATTATAATTTCAACACGCAAATCACCTGCTACACGCAAGGAATCACCTATCTGAACCATCGATTGGCCCGCTAAGAACAAATTACATCTAGATAACGTGTTAACAATGCTCAATTTTATATGTTGCTGGTTATTTGTCGCCATAAATGACGACCTACGTAAGAAAGTGTGAGCAACGCTAGCACTTTATCTAACCCATTGTGCCGTAAACACTAAAGCTACATCAAACCGAAAATGCCAAGCGTTTGTTAGTTCACCTTTTGCATCTTGTAGATGCCAGATCGCTGAACTGATTTAGTAGTGGTAACGACACGAAATTATCGTTATCGCTTGATCGTCGAGCGCGTAAACAAGTCTGTTAGTATCATCAATACGACGAGACCAAAAACCAGATAAGTTCTCTTTCAACGCCTCTGGTTTCCCGATGCCCTCAAATGGAGAGCGCTTAACATCATTGATTAGTTTATTGATGCGCTTAAGTGTTTTCTTGTCTTGAGTTTGCCAATATAGGTAGTCATCCCAAGCGTCATCAGTCCACGCCAATAAACGTTGACTACTACTCATCAATTAACTCTCGTGCTGTTGTTTTACCAGCGCGGTACTGTGCTATTGAACGGTTTAGGTGTTCAGCGTTTTGAGGAGAGCGTAGTAAATGCACTGTTTCCATAAGGCTATTGTAGTAGTCTAAAGACATAACCACTGCATCCTCAGAATCACGCCGTGTTATAATTGTTGTATCAGCATCATTAACTACACCGTCTAAAACAGCTTTGAGACTATTTCTAGCTTCAGTAAAAGATACGATTTTCATAAGAATCCCCACATGTACATTTAATGGAACAAGTATAGTATTCACTACCCTACTTGTACAGTAAGCTGAACATGTGATATTGATAAACCAACGTCCGATTAACGGGTAAAAATTGTGGGCCAAAATTGAGTGAAGTGAAAAGCTCAATAGCGTGAATTCTTGAATATCTCACTTATACACAAGTAAAAAACTAACAATTATCAAACTAACTTTATCTAATAATTTTAGTGACTTATCCGAGCCATTAATTGACTCGCCAAGCACACATTACATCTAGATAACGCGTTAACAATGCTCAATTTTATATGTCGCAAGTTATTTGTCGCCATAAATGGCGACCTACATAAAATCGTGGCGTAAAGCCTCCCACAACGCTATTTGCACTGTGATGCAGGAGACATACCTTAGCGCTAAATACTTTCCTCATAATCTAACACTTTAGCGTCATTGGCTTTGTTAAGCAGGCCACGGCTTTGTGATAGGAAGTGTTTCGCGCTTTCTGAGAAATAATGTTTGGCTTGTGAGAAAGATTGCATTAGGCCTTCTTTATCGCCTTGTTGTAGCTTGGTCAATGTCTGCTCAAAGGTATCTTGATAGCTTGCCAATAACCCTTCTACATCATTAAATTGCGCGAGCATAATATCTGAATAAAGTTCAGGGGATTGCGCAAATAGTCGCCCAACCATCATCAGCTCTAATTGGTAGATAGGCGATGAGCAGCTTCTTAGCTCTTTTAATGAATGGCACTGCTTAGATAAAAACTGCCCATACACAAACGTGGTTAAGTGGCGCATCACTTGGATGATCTGCATGGATTGGTCGTGTTTTTTAGCGTCCATGGGTACCAACTGGCTGCCCCAGATCTTTAGTTGTTTGATTAATCCTTCACATTGCTTTGGCATACGTCCTTCGCACACCACGACAGTTTGCTTAACCCAATGAGATATATCTGGACCAAACATAGGGTGTAGACCGACCACAGGGCCGTTGTGCTTGTTCATTAGTACTTTGAGCGGGGCTTGCTTCACAGAGGTAATATCTGCAAGAATACAGTCATCAGGCAGCGTTGGTAGCGCATTAACAACCTGCTCAAAGGCATTGATAGGAACGCTCACCAATACTAACTTAGCATCACTCAGTAGCTCAGTAGCCTGTGATTGATTGTCTTTGTCTAAAATACGTACTTCGTAGCCTGAGCGCCTAAACTGTTTCGCAAACAGTTTACCCATGGCGCCTTGGCCACCGACAATAACGACCGGCGACATTTTTGGTGCAGCACAGGCGAGTTCACTTTGTTGGTTTTCGTAGGCTTCTCGCATCATACGACGCAGAATATCTTCGACTAAATCAGGATTTACCCCTTTGGCATCAGCTTCTGCGCGCCGGGCTTTGATCAGCTCCGCTTCGCGCTTCGGCACATGTAGCGGTGCGCCCTTTTGCTGTTTTATTTTTCCAACCTGTTCGGTCAATGCTTTGCGCTTTGCAAGTAGCGCGACAAGCTCACTATCGCAATCATCTATTGCAACGCGTATTGCTTCTAAATCGTTAGCCCCATTCATGATGTAAACTTATATATACAGTAGTAAATTAAATAATACACCGAGTCTAACAAGAAGTGCGCCGCTTTAAAAGTAAGCAACCATGAAAATATCGTGACAAGACGCCTGATATGTCAGTGAGTATTCACAGAATGGAAATAATGAGAGGGATAAAACCAAAACAGGCCGCATAAAGCGGCCTGTTTTATCTGCATTTGATAAATGCGACGTATTAGTTAAGTTTCTCTTTAATACGTGCTGATTTACCAGAGCGCTCACGTAGGTAGTAAAGCTTAGCACGACGAACCGCACCACGACGCTTAACTGTTACGCTGCTGATAAGAGGGCTGTGCGTTTGGAATACACGCTCAACACCTTCACCGCTTGAAATCTTACGAACAGTGAAAGATGAGTGTAGACCACGGTTACGCTTAGCGATTACAACACCTTCAAAGGCCTGTAGACGCTCTTTTTCACCTTCTTTTACACGAACCTGTACTAGTACTGTATCACCAGCGCCAAATGCAGGTATGTCTTGCTTAAGCTGTTCAGCTTCAAGCTCTTTAATAATATTTTGGTTTACTTTTGCCATTTTATTTCTCACATTCCTAGGTGTAACTGTCTTCTAGCCACAAGCTTGGCCATTCTCTTGCTGAAATTCAGCAAGTAATGCCGCCTGCTCCTCAGTCAGAGCTAGGTTACGCAACAAGTCAGGACGACGTTGCCAAGTTCTACCCAAAGACTGCTTTAAGCGCCATTTGGCTATTTCTTGGTGGTTTCCGCTGAGTAATACAGCAGGCACCTGTTTATCATCCAATGTTTCCGGCCGGGTATAATGAGGACAATCTAACAAGCCATCCGAAAATGAATCTTGTTCAGCTGATTGGTTGTGACCTAGTACGCCAGGCACTAATCGCGCTACTGCATCAATTAATGTCATGGCAGGTAACTCACCACCGCTCAGTATAAAATCGCCGATGGACCACTCTTCGTCTATATAAGACTCGATGATCCGCTCATCAATACCTTCATAACGACCCGCTACTAAAATCAACTTTTCGGATTGCGCCAATTCAGTCGCACCTTGTTGATCTAGCTTTCGCCCTTGAGGGGACATATAAATTACTTTAGCGCCTTCTCCTGCTGCCGCTTTGGCATCAAGAATAGCTTTTTTAAGAGGCTCAACCATCATCAACATTCCTGGGCCACCACCATAAGGGCGATCATCCACGGTTCTATGTTTATCAGTGGTGTAGTCTCTTGGGTTCCAACAATTAAACTCAATCAAGCCGTTTTTCACAGCTCGACCCGTTACGCCTTGCTGAGTTATCGCATCAAACATGTCAGGAAAAAGTGAAACCACTCCAACCCATAGCTTTTGCTGATCGCTCATTAAAACGCTGGATCCCAATCTACCGTAATTTTTCTCTCGTCATGATTAATATCCGAAATAACAGAGTCTGTTAAAAATGGAATTAATCTTTCCGATTGGCCAAATGCATCTTTTTTGTTTGCTTTCACAACCAAAACGTCATTTGAACCAGTCTCCATCAAGTCATCAACTATGCCTAAGTCGTAGCCTTTATCGGTTACTACTGACATGCCGATGAGATCTCGCCAATAAAACTCCCCTTCAGGTAATTCAGGAAGCTGCTCAGCATAAACAGCGATTTCAGCATTGGTATAAGCCACTGCTTCGTCTCTGTCGTTTACCTGTGCAAATTTAGCGATATATCCCTTGTTGTGACGACGCCAGTCGCTCACTTCAAGGTTTTGCCATTTACCTTGTTGCCCTATCAACCATGGGCTGAAATCGAAGATCCCTTGGGGATCGTCAGTAAATGAATGCACCTTAAGCCAACCCTTGATGCCATAAGGAGCACCAAGCTTACCAACAACGATTGTCGAGGTTTTACTTTGACTCATGGTTACACTTACGCCTATTAAGCCGCTTTACGAGCGTCTTTAACCAGCTTCGCAACACGATCTGAAAGAGCTGCACCTTGACCTACCCAGTGATCAACACGAGATAAATCTAAACGTACTTTTTCTTCCTGACCTGCAGCGATAGGGTTAAAGAAACCTACCTTCTCGATGAAACGACCGTCACGCGAGAAACGGCTATCCGCAACCACGATTTGATAGAATGGACGCTTTTTAGCGCCGCCACGTTGCAAACGAATAGTTACCATACCGTCCTCTACATAGATTGACTGTTTTCATTAATAAGTTTGTACTTCCCATTACGGGAAGCTCGGGCATTTTACGCATTTTTCAGCGCAATGCAAGTTTGAATTAGATAAATGCCCAACAGCGACGCGATTGTCACCCTTGAGCACCTTGATAATAAACTAAAATGTGGCGTAGAAACGAATTCTGTTATTCCATTGGTTGCTGTAGCTTATCCATTTCTGCAATCAAAGTTTTTATCGCCTTCTGCTGCCCTTCAGCCGTGCTAACATCTCCTAATAAAGGTAATGTAGAGGACGTTGCTTCAACCTCAAGCTTACCGTGAACTCGTTCCCCCATACTCTCTATCGTTTGCTTGAGCTGCTCTCCAATTGCAGGCTCACTGAGCAGATGCTGTAGCCCTGCTTGCTGCGCAGGTATGGGGATTTGGAAGTACTCTAGATAGCTGTTTACATGTTGATATGCAGCTTGCTGTAAGAAATTCACAAAGTCAGAATTCTCTGAACTAATGATACTGGTATTGAGCTGCCCAGCAAATGGAGGGTCACTTGGTGCTAGTTGCGTGTAGTTTGTGCGATTGGCAAGTTCTTTTGCAAAATCAATTAAACCATCAACAATCCGGCTTGAAATTTCACTTCCATAAATTGTCTTAATCTCCTCCAAGCTACTTTCAGCCCACGCATGAGGAACGATATCTAAACTATTTGCAAAGCGCACACTCACCGCTTTATCGTCTGATAGGCTGCCATTTGGAAGCTGCTGATTAGAATGAGCGGCAAATACATCGTTGCCCGCTGTTGGGCCAGCCGTACCCATCGTTTTGACAGTGGCGTTACACGCAGGATCCCACAGTAGTGCTTTGCCTTGTAGATCTCGCAGCATCAAGGCGACAGTGGGAGCAAGCGCACCACCTTTGCTATGCCCCGCGACCGTAATGCCACAAGGCGACTTAGCCGTATCGCGTAAAAAGTGCATTAAAGGGATACCGCTGCCTGGGACATTCCCCTGCGGGATCATAACATTCAGCATCGCTAAACCTAATGCCGTAGCCGCTGAAATTTCGGCCCCTTTAACATTGGGAGCAAAAATCCATGGGGTTGTGATGGCAACATTAAAGTCTTGGAAAATCCAATCAAATAATGATTTACCATTAGTACCTGCTATTGCTACTATATATTGCTCAGTTCCACTCACCCGTGCAACGTACATCGTGTTAAATGCCTCACCGTTGGGCATCATTTGAGCATGAGGTCCCCATACTATGTCGACATCAATAAATGGTATTTCTTTTAATGAGTTGGAGATGGTGTGGTACAGAGACTCATCGCTGGCGCCTGGATTTTTAGAACCAGCATTTGCGAATATCTCCACGGCAAAAACGAGTTTTTCAATATCTGTTGGTTGATTTGACATGACTTGCTCCTTGTAGTGATAGACCACAAGCGCACACATAAAACGATAGACTTTTAGAATACTCACTATCGACAATCGCTGTTGTCGTAATACGCAGTGTAAGTCAACACTACCTGCCGCCGCTGTCGGTCTGCTTCATAAATGTAGAAAGAAACTCACGGGTGGCACTACTCTGCCACTGAACGCCACTCATTATAGCTCGATGGTTAACTGAGCTAAAACGACAGATTGAGGCTAGTCCAACGACTGAAGAGTGTCAAAAATATTTAGTACTTAACCTGAGGTTTGGATAAGGAATGTTCCAACTCATTGTTGCTAAAGCACAACTTAGTTTTTTCCTTGTCTAGCCAGCAAGATTTAGGGAAAACAAGGCG